>NZ_BAAACY010000145.1:0-116534 GCF_039521925.1 Virgibacillus salarius
TTTGAATGATATAAAGTAAACGGGAGAAAAACGGAGTAATTCTGAGATAATTTTAATTTATAGAGGGAGGTGTCTCCAAAGACAAAACATGAAGGGTGAACTATAAAATTATCCTCCCAGATAAATTAACTGTAGTTGGCTATCATAAAGAATTAAAAAACATCATCCATTAGTAATGAGTCAATGGGCGATAAATGCTTTTGTTCCGAATATGCGCAGATGCACATACTCCGTCCTCAGTGAAGTTACCTAAATCAGGTGAGTGGCCAGTCTTCAATGCAGATGGTGAATTATTTAATTAGCTGGTTTATGAATTTAGCAAATAGTATTTTAGTGGATGCATATCTTTTGAGCAGAAATTAATTATGGACTAAATGGATTAAGAAGGTTGTAGCTTGAAAGGGAGTTGCTTTTCTTGCATACATAGAAAATTAAACATAGTAGATAATCATAGCCATAAGACAAATAGCAACTTTGGCAAGAAACCTCATTTGGATCCCTCCATACATGTATTATCTATAGCTTTAATTCAAGTATAAAGCAGCATTTTTAAGTATGTATGAAATGATGGTAAACAATGTGTAAAAAATGGATGAAAAATACACGTATTCATGAACATTTATCCCACATATAACTGGCAGTAAAACCCTCACTGATTGAATTTTCACTTTCATTCATAATTTTTTCTGAGCTTGTATAAATATATCCTTAAGGAGAGGTTGTGAATGAAATTAGTAGTCATCGTAGGTGTTCTTGTTTTTATTGGTCTTTTATTTGGAGGTTTCTTAGCATCGATTATGAAAATTATTTTTAACAAACAGACTGCAAATCTCTATCTGTTTGCTTCTGGTATACTTATAGGAATTGTAGTTTTCATGTTAGTTCCTGAGGCTATGGGTCATTATAATCGTTTAGGATTAATAATTGGAATTCTAGGTGGCGTATCCTTTATGTTATTTCTTGAAACCAATGTATTAAAATCTGTTAATAGTGACCAGCTGAGACCACGGATGATTTTAAGTTCGTTTTTTTTAATCATAGGAATTGTATTTCATAATCTGCCAGTTGGACTGATGGTAGGTATGGAATTAGATAGTGCTACCTGGTTGTTAGATGGAACACTATTAGGGCCATTTGTGATTCACCAGATACCTGAAGGAATGGCTTTATTTGTGTCTTTTTTAGCTTGGACAGATACGCTTTCTCCCTTTCTGATTACTGCGTTTTCGTTAGCATTTTTTATGATTTTATTTATAGCAATAGGACATTTTGTAATGGATTTTACATTCAAAACAAAATCTGTTTGCATGGGAATCGCGATAGGCACACTAGGATATGCTAGCATTCATGGTATTCATTATCGCAGGGGCAGTTTTTCAACATCTTATATTCATCTCCTATTAGGGGTACTGTTTATTCTCATTTATACCGTTTTGATTAAAAGTCATTAATGGACATTGGAAAATAAACATACTATTAAATCAATATAGTAGTTTCTACCCGAAAGTTTGGTAATTGTCCCTAGATCATCCAAATTTCTGTTTCTTGTTAATTACTGATAGAAAAGGTTGTTTGCCTATTTAGTAACCGCAGTGTAAGATGGATCTAGCAGAAATGACACACAGTATGTCCCGAGTTGGTAAGTGCATTGATAACGGACCAATGGAATTGTTTTGGAGAACTCAGAAATGTGAGAAGTATTATCTACATAGGTAAGGAACGTTTAAAGAGCTTTCAAAAGCAATTGATGATTATATCGAATGATAGATATCAAGTAAATGAAACGGCCTTAGTCCCTGTTGATAGAGCTAAAGCCGCTTAAATCCATTTTTATTATTAATTATTTCCACTGTTTACTTGACAGGGCGCAGTTCAGATATTGCCCACTAATCTTCGTATGTGTTGAAAGAAACAATCAACAACCAAGGTTAAGCTTATACAAGCCCTAAACCTCTAACGATTTGTGCAATTGTAAACGTTACTGTAATAGCAATTGCGGTTGGCAGCGCAAAAGCAGCAAATGTCCATTTAGGACTTTTAGTTTCTTTCCATATATTTAACATTGTTGTACCACAAGGATAATGTAAAAGGGAAAATAGCATCATGTTTAATGCGGTTAACCAAGTCCATCCATGATCAAGGAAAATTTGCTTTAGATCATTAAGATTATCTACTTCAATCATAGAACCTGTTGAAAGGTATCCCATCAATAAAATTGGTAGGACAATTTCATTTGCAGGAAATCCGAGTATAAAAGCCATTAAAATAAATCCATCTAAACCAATGGCTTGTGCGAATGGATCGAAAAAGCCAGCAACATGCTCAAGTATACTTAAATCACCAATAAATATATTTGCTAAAATCCACGTAATAACTGAAGCTGGTGCCGCAACAATAACAGCCCGTTTTAAAACAAACCAAGATTTATCTAAAGTAGCTCGGACAATCGTGTTCCATATTTTGGGTTTACGGTATGGAGGCAGCTCCAATGTATAGTGGGAGGGAACGCCCCTTAGTAATGTTTTTGAAAGAGCCCATGATACAAATAGTGTCATGATTACACCGAATAATACAATTCCTACAACGACAGCAGCTGATATGAATGTATTCATTCCCCCAGAAAAGCCTGCAGCCATGAATAAACCTGCGAGCAATATTAATAATGGCCAGCGCCCATTACATGGAACAAAATTATTTGTTAAAATGGCCAGCATTCGCTCTCTTGGAGATTCGACAATACGTGAAGACATTACTGCAGCTGCGTTACAGCCAAACCCCATAGCCATCGTTAACGATTGTTTGCCATGTGCACCTGATTTTTTAAAAAAGCGATCTAAATTGAAGGCAACCCTTGGTAAATAACCAAAGTTCTCCAATAGGGCAAACATTGGAAAGAAGATTGCCATTGGTGGGAGCATTACACTAACCACCCATGATGTTCCACGATAAAATCCCTCTATTAGGATACCGTATAGCCAGTCTGGTGCTTGCAACCACTGAAATAATGCCGTTAACCAATCTTCCACAGTGGCAAAGGCTTCCGCAATGACGACACCAGGATAATTTGCACCAGCTATAGTTAAATAAATTACAACACCAAGCATAAGTAGCATAATCGGAAATCCGAAAGCCTTTGACGTGAGAATTTTGTCTAAATTTTCATCTAACCATGAGACTTTTTTATTCGAATATGCTACTGATTTGTTAGTTAGATCCTGAGAAGATGTATATATACGTGAAACAATGTGATCTCGTAAGTCATCTGATTGCATATTTTCTTGTTCATTAAAGAGATTATCTAACTGGTGTAGCTTCTGTTCAACATTATGCTCCATGACAACAATCCCCCTTTACTAATTGTTGCTGAGAATGGACGAAGTTAGGGTCTCGAATATAAGCTTTTAGTGCCTCAAGCAGTTGCTTATCTCCATCCAATAATCGAAGGGATAGCCATCTGGAAGGTAATAAGTCACCAAAAATAGCTTGTATTTTAGGCTGTAATTCATGTATTTTTTGTTCCACCTCGTCTGCGTACTGAACTTGAAACGGATGTGTCTGTATTTTGCCATCAATCATTTGGTCGATCGTTTTAAGTAATTGAATAATACCAATTTTTTCTCGGGCTGATATTAAAATAACCGGAATTCCCAATTGGCGAGATAGCTCTTCCTTATCTATGTGTATTCCTTTTCTTCTTGCTTCATCAATTAAATTGATGCAAAGAATAGCATTGCTTGTCATTTCAAAAACTTGTAATGCTAAATTTAGATTTCGGTCTAATGAAGTTGCATCTACGACAACTAAGGTTATATCTGGCTTTTCAAAAATAATAAAATCTCTTGCGACTTCTTCATCCGCAGAGTTGGAATAAAGGGAATAGGTTCCAGGTAAATCAATAACCTGATAGATATGATTATCCGTTTTAAGTTCTCCTTCCGCACGTACGACTGTTTTACCTGGCCAATTTCCAGTGTGCTGTTTCAATCCAGTTAATAAATTGAACAATGTACTTTTTCCGGTATTCGGGTTACCTGCTAAGGCAATCGTGTGACTCATTTATATCACCTCGCGATTCATTTTTTTTGCATAAATAAGTGAGCTTTCTTCTTTACGCAAAGCGATTGTTGTATGAAACACTTTAAACGCTACAGGGTCACCTAATGGACTTTTTTGTACTACTTCTATAGTCACTCCAGGTACAAAACCTAAATCTAGTAGTCTTCTTCGCATTACATTTTTTAGTTTAATAGATGTAATCTGTAGTTGATCTCCAACTTGATATTGGTAAATTGGCTTACCCTCTATCAATTTTGTCATCTCCTTTTGGTCGTTGTATAAACAGTTGGATTAGGGCAACTTATGAGTACATATAGGTATAAATATGTACGTTAACTTAGAATGTGCCTGTTTTTCTTCATTGAATATATTATGATTATAAACCAAAATTTTTACCGTGTACAACAATGGATCTTGAAAAACATATTTCTGCTTGGCTAATTAGCTTTGGTACTATACTCCTGTTTTTGTCACTTCAGCAATATGTGTAATAGGTCTTAAAAGGGCAAATTAGTACTAGACTTTATTATCAGATTTTTGTTATTATATTGAAATATTATTTAAATAAGGGGGGAGTCCACTTGAAGCTATTAGAAAAAATTAGTACAGTTGCAGGCAACACATTTGCCATCTGGGTTATTCTATTTGGGACTCTAAGTTTTATATTTCCAAGTGGTTTTTCTTGGATAGTTTCATTCATTCCGCTACTTCTAGGAATCATCATGTTTGGTATGGGGTTAACACTTTCCACGGCTGATTTTAAAGGTGTCGTTCAAGCACCAAAAAGTGTCATGCTTGCAGTATTAGCACAATATACCATCATGCCTTTATTGGCTATGGCTTGGCCATCCTTTTTCAACTTCCATCAGAAGTAGCAGTCGGTGTTATTTTAGTTGGTTGCTGCCCAGGTGGCACAGCATCCAATGTTATGACGTTTCTAGCAAAAGGTAACACCGCACTATCTGTTTCCGTAACAGCAGTATCTACAGTGCTTGCCCCAGTTTTAACTCCAACAATGACTTGGCTATTGGCAAGTGAATGGCTGCCGATTTCGGCTGGTAGTATGTTTTTGACCATTGTAAAGATCGTTTTAATACCAATTATTCTAGGCATTGTTATTCGTATGGTATTTCGAAGACGAGTTGAACAAAGCATAAAAGTTTTACCGCTCGTTTCAGTTATTGGCATTGTTGCAGTTGCAGGTGCTGTTGTATCTGTGAATACAGAAAATATTACTTCATCAGCATTTACTGTCTTTTCAGTTGTAATTTTGCATAATGGATTAGGATTACTACTTGGATTTCTGCTAGCAAAAGTTGTAAAACTTGATATCAAAGATCAAAAGGCGGTGGCAATTGAAGTGGGTATGCAAAATTCTGGACTTGGTTCAACATTGGCACTTGCTTATTTTTCACCGATCGCGGCGGTTCCGAGTGCCTTGTTTAGTGTTTGGCATAATATTTCGGGACCTATTCTAGCAACCATTTGGGCAAAGCAAAGTGAAAATATTGATCCACCACAAGATAATGAAGAAAAATTAGCATAAATATGAAAGGAGAATGTCCTTACATTCAAAACACCATCTTAACAAAATGTTATGTTAAAATGGTGTTTTTTCTGTCAGTCATTAATATCAATGAATCGTCTACTTGAATTCTTCTTAGGAATGGTTATTTGTAATATTCCATTGTTTAAGTCAGCCTTTGTTTCTTTTTCCGATATGGTGAATGGAATCGTAATTGTTCGTTCCGCACGTTGGCCGCGGTAGCTTCTTTCCTGCTCATTGGATGAAAATTCTTCCACTGCAATACGTAATTGATTTCCGATAATCTCTAATTGGATTTGGTCACGTTTATATCCAGGTAATTCTGCTTCAACAATTACATTTGACTTTGTTTCATAGGTATGGACGTTTAAAGGGCGTTTTACCAATGAATTGAAATTCTTTGCAGATTCATTAAAGAATGCATCCATTTGCTCCATTAAGCCATGAAAGGGATTCCGTTCAACTCGCTTTAAACGATTATCGTTATTATCCACAAATAATCACCTCTTTGCTTAAATCTACACTAATAACCTATGCTTTAATGGAATAATAGTAGTGGGCGCAAGTGTAATTAGAAGCGCTATTAATAAGATAGGATAAAAATTTTAAAAACAAAGAATGATAACCAACTAGAAATAACGGTTCGTGCAACGAAGCTGCTCCTGAAAGATACTTTACTTTTCCTCTGCTGGCTTGTTAGCAGCCTTATGCTAATGTACAGAGGGTTTTATGTTTTCCGTCCGAAACCTTTTCTTCCGTAATCGTTTATCTACGCATCTGAAGATAAAGAGTACGTTGTCCGTCTTTTAAGTAGAGCGTTTTTAGATATAAACGCCACATAAATTTCTATATTCCTTGAAAATCAAAAAATATTTTGTCGAAATTCGTCGTATATGAGCGGGAATTGAAATCATGTATCGATAATAAAGGAACCGTTTTCTTTGCTGATAAATCAATAATTGGGATAGTTAATTCGAAAAAATTAATTAACTTATACTATTAAAACTGTAATAAATTGTCTGAAAAAACAGTATAGACAAAAATTTAAGCTGGTGATATAGTAATAAAAATTCATTTTGAGGAGGGGTTCTCTTGTTAAGTAATCCACTTATTGCTACTGCACTTATTTTTGCGTTAATTGCCCTAGGAGAATGGCTCTCCATTATTTCTAGAGCTCGGATTCCCATGCTCCTAACAGCCATGGTTGGATTCCTAGTTTGTGTCTGGACAGGAATATTTCCTGAAGACATTTTAGAAAAATCACAATTTGCTGCTTTAGGAGCTATTTTAGTAGGACCAGCTATTTTGCATATGGGGACGATGATCCCACTATCTTTGTTAAGAAGCCAAGTAAAAGCTGTATTGATTGCACTTGGTGGAGTTATTGTATCAGGAATTATTATTCTTGTTATTGTTTCGCTCATGTTTGATTATGGCACGGCTGTTGCTGGAGTTGGACCTCTAAGCGGTGGAATTATTGCTCTCCTCATTACTTCTGAAGAACTTGCATCGATTGGAAGATCAAGCTTAGTTGTTATTCCTGCTTTAATCGTAGCTTTTCAAGGTTTGTTCGGGATGCCTCTTGCACTAAATTTTATGCGCAAGTATGCAGTGAAAATACAAAACCAACTGGATAATGGAACCTTTGTGCCTATGGTAAATGAAGTTGCTGCAACCAAAGAGAAAACAAAAGCTAGTCCACTAAGAGAAAGCGCGGTTCTTAAGTTATTTTATATATTTATCGGTGCAGCTATTGGTACTACGTTAGGTGAAGTAACTCCTATTCATGCTACATTATGGTGTTTGGCAATTGGAATTGCAGGACTTAAAATTGGGATTTTTGAAACGAAGACATTAGAAAAAGCAAATTCATTCACCATTACGATGATTGCGATTGTCTTTGTAGTAATTGGTACAATGGCAGATGTAACACCACAAGAAGTACTAGCCAATTTACCAAGCATTCTATTAATTCTAATTTTGGGAACATTTGGTATTGCGCTGGGTGGGTTTATTGTTTCTAAGCTAGTCAAATGGGATCCATTAAAAGGAATGCCAGTAGCATTAACTGCATTGTTTGGCTTTCCAGGTGACTATCTCCTATGTGAAGAAGTTAGTCGAAGTGCTGCACGAAATGAAGAAGAAGAGAAAATTATCTTTAATGAATTACTAGCTCCAATGCTTATTGGCGGATTCACTACTGTTACTGTTGCATCTGTTGTTATTGCTGGGTTTTTGGTTCAAACACTATAAGGAGGAAGATTAAATGAGTAAAATAATTATTGAAAATGGCTCTGTAATTGACGGTACAGGAAAAGAACCATTAAAAAATTCAATTGTGGTTATTGAAGATCAGAAAATCACCTATGTAGGTAAACAAGAAGGGTATGCGAAATCCGGAGAAGAAGCTGTAATAGATGCTCAAGGAGGCACTATTTTACCTGGATTAATTGATTCTCATGTGCATATGATGATGGAATTTTCGCCAATTGCTGATAGGCTTGCAACACCATTCTCATTTATGTATTATCAAGCAGCTAAGTATTTAAAGACTACGTTACATGCAGGTATTACTTCAGTTCGGGACGCATTGGGGACTGATCTAGGAGTGAAAAAGGCCATTGAAGAAGGGCTTATTTCTGGACCAAGATTACAATTAAGTATTAACGCTTTAACAATTACTGGTGGACATGGAGATGGTTATACAGTTTCCGGAAATGTAGTTGATCTTTTACCTTCTAATTATCCTGGAATGCCAAGTGGAAAGTGTGATGGGGTAGAAGAGGTTCGTAAAAAGACAAGAGAAATGCTACGTGCAGGAGCTGAAGTTATTAAAGTTCATGCAACTGGTGGAGTATTGAGTGCCACAGATCACCCAGAATTTACTCAATTCTCATTAAATGAACTTAAAGCGATCGTAGAGGAAGGACGTTTTCGGAAAAACGTAAAAGTTATGGCACATGCACAAGGTGCTGAAGGGATTAAAAATGCTGTTAAAGCAGGAATTCATTCCATTGAGCATGGAATATTTTTAGATGATGAAGCCATTGAAATGATGCTTGAAAATGGTACGTTTTTAGTACCAACCTTGCTTGCGCCAGTTGCCGTTCTGGAAACAGCAAAGGAAACAGGCATGCCTGATACAGCCGTGCAAAAATCGAAAGAGGTAATTGAACAGCATAAAGCAAGTATTGCTAAAGCACATCAAGCTGGTGTGAAAATAGCAATGGGTACGGATGCTGGCGTAATGAAGCATGGGACGAATCTTCGAGAATTAGGGCTTATGGTAGACGTTGGAATGAGCCCTATGGAAGCTATTGTTGCTTCGACGAAAACGGCTGCTGAATGTTTAGGATGGGAAGAAAAAGTAGGAACAATTGAAACAGGAAAGTTAGCAGATGTTATTGTTGTAAAGGGGAATCCATTGGAGGATATTTACTCGCTTGCAACGAATGAAACTGTACAAGTTGTTATTAAAAATGGGGAGATAGAGAAAAATATGCTAATAAAAGAAACGATAGCGTCGAATTAGTATTTAATAGAAGTGCTATTGCCTTAATAAATAGGGTTATGGTACTTCTTTTATTTAATATTAAAAAGCGGAAATAATTGAATGCTTGTAACATACCAATATGGTCGAGGATTCTTAATGATATATCTGCTAAATGGGCTCATTCCTATATTTTAGACGCTTTTTGGCGAAATTGAAGTTTTTTTGGAATTGCAACTAATTGAATTGGTATAACCATCGTATTTTTTAGAATTTTTGGGCGCTATTCTTAAAGGATTGCCCTTTATTTAACTGTCACCGTAACTCAGCAAGTTTAATCAAGCTATATAAGGTTTAAAGGCTTTTGACGCTTCCCCCTAATTATTTATAAGCTTATATAGTAGATTATTTACCAAAGTCTGGGAGGTGGAAGCATCCAAAGAACCATTAGCACGATTACAAAAACACGTGAAATTGATCAGGAACTTGAGTTTCGTATGCCTACAAAAGATGATGGGGCAGCTGTGTGGGAACTAATCCATGAAATTGGTAACCTTGACCTTAACTCTTCTTATAGCTATATCCTATGGTGTGATATGTTCTCAGAATCATCCATTGTTGTGAAAAGTGAAGGGGAAACGGTCGGATTCATTTCTGGGTTTATTCATCCGAATAAACCGAATACATTATTCATCTGGCAGGTTGCTGTTCGAGAAACTCAACGGGGTAAAGGGTTAGGAACGAAAATGTTGATGAAGTTGTTAGAGCGGGAACAATTATCAGATATTCGATTTATTGAAGCAACGGTATCGCCATCCAATTTACCTTCTCAGTATTTATTTTTAGGTTTAGCAAAAAAGCTAGACACAGAATGTGTGGTTGGAAATTATTATTTATCAATTGATTTTCCACGAACAGGACATGAAGATGAGCAACTGTATAAGATTGGCCCTTTTCAAAAGGGAAATAATGAATAAAAGGATGATTTGGTGACTACAGCAGTATTAAATAATGAAAAAATGAAAACCTTTGAAGAATTGGAATCATCGGTTAGAAGCTATAGCAGAGGCTGGCCAACAATTTTTACAAAGGCTAAAGGATATAAACTATGGGATATAGATGGAAAAGAGTATATTGACTTTTTTGCTGGTGCTGGTGCATTAAATTATGGTCATAACAATGATGTTATGCAGCAAAAGCTGATTGAATATATTCAAAATGACGGAATCATTCATAGTTTGGATATGGGCACAACTCCTAGAAAGAACTTTCTAGATCAGTTCAACGACGTTATACTTAAACCTCGTCAACTAGACTATAAAATAATGTTTCCGGGACCAACTGGAACGAATACTGTAGAAAGCGCCTTGAAAATAGCTAGAAAGGTAACGGGGCGCGACACGGTTATTAGTTTTACAAATGCATTTCATGGAATGACAATAGGTTCATTATCCGTGACTGGTAACTCATTTAAACGTCATGGTGCAGGAATACCTCTTCACCATAGTGTTTCTATGCCATTTGACGAATATGTAGAGGATCAGGACTCAATTGCTTACTTAGAGCGGTTCCTCGAGGATAGTGGAAGCGGTGTAGCATTACCTGCAGCAATTATCTTGGAAACTGTACAAGGAGAAGGCGGAATCAATGCGGCTAGCATGGAATGGCTAAAGAAAATCGAATCTATCTGTAAGCGTTGGGATATTCTGTTAATTATTGATGATGTTCAAGCTGGATGTGGTAGGACTGGTACATTCTTTAGTTTTGAACCTGCAGGAATTAAACCTGATATTATTTGTCTCTCTAAATCAATAGGGGGTATTGGTCTACCTATGGCTATTACATTAATTAAACCAGAATTTGATCAGTGGGGACCAGGTGAGCATAACGGGACATTCCGTGGGAATAATTTAGCGTTTATTGCAGCTACGGAAGCTTTAACAAATTGGGAAACAAATGCCTTTAGCAACTCTATTCAGCAAAAGGCTAATCTTATTCGCGAACGTATAGAATCTATTATTAATAAATTCTCCACGTTACAAGGTGAGGCACGAGGTCGTGGGTTTATGCAAGGTATTGCGATACAAGAAGCAGATCTTGCCAATAAGATTTGTGCGGAGGCATTTAATCGCGGATTAATTGTTGAGACATCTGGACCAAATGATGAGGTTGTAAAATTCCTTCCTCCTTTAATAATTGAAGAAGAAGGGATAAATAGTGGTTTTGATATTCTTGAAGAAGCTATTAAACAAGTATTGAAGTAAACATTTTATATAAGATAGAAAAGAGGAGATTATTCATGATCGTAAAATCACTTGAAGATATTATTGGAACAGAAGATGAAACATCTGGGGAAAATTGGTCAAGCCGTCGATTTATTTATAAAAAAGATGGTGTAGGTTTTAGCATGAATGATACCATTATTAAAGCGGGTACCAACAACTTCTTCTGGTACAAAAACCATATTGAACTTGTCTATTGTATCGAAGGAGAAGGTGAGATTGAAAAATTAGAAACTGGTGAAGTATATCAATTAAAACCAGGAACTATGTACCTTTTAGATGAACATGATAAGCATGAGCTTCGTGCCCGTACACAAATGCGTATGGTATGTGTATTTAACCCACCATTAGTTGGTAGCGAAACGCATACAAAAGAAGGATATTATCCTCTATTAACAGAATAACTAAATGAAATAAATGTACTTCACCCCAAAAGTGAGAGTGAAATCTTTCTTTTGGGGTGTTTCTTTATGGCTAAATATAGTGATCCATTTAAGTTAATAGTAGTAAGAGCATATTAAGGGGTTATTTAGGATATGACATGTTGGCTAAGAAGCATGGATTGACAAGCAGTTCCCGCGTAAACGGTGGGTTGAAGAATTGTATAAGAAATTTGGGAGGGAAGGATTAATAAGGCAACGGGAATAGCAAGTTTATTCTGTTCCATTTACACTGGATGTATGAAGCTTTATGAAGAGAACAGATTCTTCATAAACGGAGACAGTCATTTAATTTGGAGCTACAACCTCCAATAATTAATTCATGGAAAAAACTGTTAGTGAAGGTGATAATGAGGCCTTGGGAAACTCGAAAGGACGACCACCTATGACTGATAAAGCTAAGAAAAAAGGCAATAAACAAACAAATGAAAAAGAAATGGCATAGGAACAAAAATTGGAACCACAGAACGAACTTCTTCGCCTAGAGGTAGAATTACAATCCATTAATTTAAACGAAGTGAAAAAGCTTCAGAACGTATGATATAATTAAAATTCAGAATAATATGAAGTGGGATGTGGAATTAGTTATAAAAGAAGGGGGTTGATTTAATGAATATTCGGTCTATCGAAGGATCCGATTACTATCGTATTTCACCTATCATAAATGAATGGTGGGGTGGGAGACAGATGGCAGATATGGTACCAAAATTGTTCTTTGAGCACTTTAATAATAGTAGCTTTATAGTTGAAGAAAACGGAGAAATCATTGGTTTCTTAATAGGCTTCGTATCTCAATCCCAGACAAACACGGCTTATATTCATTTTATTGGTGTACACCCAAATCACCGAAATATGCAAATCGGAAAACGATTATACCACACGTTTTTTCAGGTTATGAAACGGTTTAACGTTGAAGTAATACGCTGTGTCACTTCGCCAAAGAATAGAAACTCAATAGCATTTCATACCCATATGGGTTTTGATATTGTTAAGGGAGATAACGTTGTAGATGGTATCTCTATTCACACGCAATATGATGGGATAAACCATGATCGAGTTTTGTTTAGGAAGCAAATATAATTTAACTTCAAGTTTAATTATAGAAAAAGATACAACACGATTGGAGAATCCGATATGCATTACTTTTTTAAACCAATGACGCAGGAACAGGCTGAAATTATTGCTTACGAGTGGCATTACGATGGAGAGTATCGCTTCTATAATATGGAAGAAGATCAAGAAGATTTACAAGAATTCCTTAATCCTGAACGACGTCAAGGTTCTCATTTTATTGTACATGATGAAAAGAATGAATTAGTAGGTTTTTTTACCTATCATTGTGGGGATCATAAAGTAGAAATCGGGCTTGGGATGAAGCCAGAATTAACGGGGATTGGTTTAGGGCTAAATTTTTTGCAAGCGGGTATTCAGTTTGCAGAGAAAAAGTATATTTGTCAGCGTTTAACGTTATCGGTAGCTAGTTTTAACCAGCGAGCTATAAAAGTGTATAAAAAAGCCGGATTTCAGACTGTGGAATCCTTTACGCAGCATACGAATGGATCTAATTATGAATTTATCAAAATGATGAGGAGTAAGGGAAAATGATAGAAGCTGTTATTTTTGATTTGGATGGAACGTTACTTCATAGAGAAGCTTCTATAAAACGGTTTGTCACGAATCAATATGAACGCTTCTATCCTTATTTCAGTCATATACCTAAAAAATGCTATGTCAATCGATTTATAACATTGGATAAAAGGGGACATGTATGGAAAGACAAAGTATATCAACAAATGGTTAAGGAATTTAATGTGACTGGCATAACACCTAAACAGTTATTAACTGATTATTTGGTTCAATTCAAAACTAACTGCATCCTTTTTCCTGAAGTTTTAAAATTGCTGGAAGCACTGCAAGAACGATCATTAAAACTTGGCATAATTACAAATGGACAAGGACCGTTCCAAATGGATGTCATTCGTAAAACAGGGATCTTTCCGTTTATGGATGAGGTTTTGGTATCTGAATACGAGGGAATAAAAAAGCCAGACTTAGAGATTTTTAGAAGCGCTTTAGATCGGTTACAAGTTGCCGCAGCAAGAAGTATATTTGTAGGTGATCATCCCCAAAATGATGTCCATCCTGCTAAAAAGTCGGGGATGATAAGTATTTGGAAAAGAGATGCATATTGGGGAAGTGCTAATGCGGATTTTATCATTGATGATATGATGGAATTACTTCCTATAATCGAAGACGAATCATTTCATATTGGGATGTGTAAAGAGCTTTCGTGCTAATTGTATATCGTTTATGATGTGGATATCCATCTATCTAATCATTAGCTTGATGGATGCAAAACTTTATCCTCTTGATTATTTGGCATATTTAGTAAGACAACTCCTCCAATAATGAAAATCAATCCAACCACGGTCAAGAAGCTAAATGGTTCATTCCAAATTAGTATTCCTATTAATGCAGTCAATGCCGTTCCAATTCCAGCCCAAATAGCATATGCCAAGCTTAGGGCTACTGTTTTTAAACAAATAGAGAGGAAATAAAATGCTGAAGCAAAGGAAACTACGACACCAAAAGATGGTAAAGGATTAGAAAAACCATCGGATATTTTAAGCATTGTTGTACCACATACTTCACTTATAATTGAGATGGCTAACATGACATATCCTTTCATAAGAAAAACCTCCAATCTACTATTATACTCCGCTCGATAATTTTAGAGAAATAACGCCACCAATAATAAAAACTAAGCCGATTATTTTTTTAAAATTAAATTTTTCTTTATAAACAAGAACTCCAATGAGTGCAGTCAATGCAGTCCCTGCACCAGACCATACTGCATATGCAGTACTAAGTGGTATAGCAGTAAGCGTGAGCGATAGTCCATAAAACGCTATCCCCATTCCAAATATAACTCCTAAGGAAGGGAGGAGCCTTTTGAATCCGTTGGACTGCTTCAACATAGAATTTCCAAACACTTCACCTAAAACAGCAATGATTAAAATTACAAATGGATTGATCATTAGGGGCACCTCCTATGTTGTCATTTGAATTAATTTTTCAATGACCTTCTCACGTAAATTCTCATCTAATGGAGCCATGTCAAGCATTTCCGAATAATAAATACCATCAATGGCAAGTCGGATAATACTAGCAGTAACGGGATCTAGATTGTCTTGCTCAACTTTATTTTGCATATAACGATATCCCTTGCTAAGTCCTTCTGAAATATCAGGATTTAGCATGGATGCTGCCATGATTCCAATATTTAGTTTCGCGTTATTATCCAAGTCCCATTTAGATGCTTCAATTAAAGCTCGTGTCCACTTTCCTTTTTCATTAGGATCGTTTTCTGCATGTTTATTAAATGAGTTGGTAAATTGCTCAAATATATGATCAGATAAACCTTTTAATAAAGCATCTTTATTTGGGAAATGATATAGTAAACCGCCTTTGCTAATTCCAGCATGATTAGCAACAGCGTCCAAGGTTAACGAATTAAAATCATTCTCAAGAATAAACGCTGTACCAGATGTTAATATATGTTCTCGTTTCTTCTCAGCTTTCGTATTCATTACCATTCCTCCAATTAACCAACATAAAAAAGACCAACCGGACGGCTTTTTTTAAAAATTGTAACAACTAGGTGATTTTTTGTCAAATGAGTATACAAGAGCAGCGAATATCACTGTTTCATGTAAGGAGAATTGTAGAAGGAGAACTGTAAAATAGAGAAGGGTTATGAAGTAGGTAAATCATTGTTTTTTTGTAGTCTAGGGAAATTATAAAATTTGCCAATGTTAATAAATATCGTTTGAGCCGCGTCCAGCTCCAGTGCCCTATGATAAGTCATCATCGGTTCACAAGCTCACCGTGATTCCTTTATCTCTGTAGACTTGCTCCAGTCGCTACGTTTCTAATCGGGCGCTTGCGCTTTTGTGCAACGATGAAAATTACAACCTACTAGGAATGCTATGTTATATCCATATATTACAAGTGAACAAACGATGATCACCCTTTATAATAGAGTACAGGGGTGATTTCTACATGTATATAAGTATTGGAATTATAGCATTATTGAGTTATTTTATATATATAGGCTATAGAAATACGCATTCTGTGGTTGTTAATCAAATTGATATAGAAAAAGATATAGAAACAAGTAAAGGGAAAGTACTAAAAATATTGCATATCTCAGACTTGCATATTGAAAATATATCGATAACTCCACAAAATATAATGCAACAATTAGACTCTCAATCGCTAGATTTAATTGCGTTAACAGGAGATTTCTTAGATCGTAAGAAAAGTATTCCCAAGCTTATACCTTATTTAGAGGAATTGAGTAAATTAAATCCTAAGTATGGTGCTTATGCGGTTTTTGGTAATCATGATTATGTGTTAAAGGATAGAGACTTTCAGCAATTAAAAGATATACTGAATCAGTATGGATTCAAAACGCTTCAGAATGAAAATGCGGTAATTACAGTAGATAGTGAGGCTGTTAATGTTATTGGCATTGATAATTTTAGTACAAATCATAGTAATCTAGTTAAATCGTTTGCAGGTTTGCAACAAGGAAGTAATCTTGTGTTAACACATGATCCAAATGTAGTTTTAGAAATGGACAAGTATCATTTTGATTATCTGCTTTCAGGCCATTTTCATGGCGGGCAAATTCATTGGCCAAAACCTTACCACCTTCGGAAAATGGGGAAACTGGTCAAGTTGAATATGGTTAAAGGACTTCATAAATTAGAAGGTCGTCCTTTTTATATTAGTGAAGGGCTTGGTCAAACAGGAATTAATATTCGAGTTGGAAGTCGTCCGGAAATTACCATTCATCATTTGCGCATAGGTAATCGGATCAAAGAAGTCATTTAGCCAGTGTTGGAAGTACAGCGTTGCGAAAATACTTCGCTGTCTCGCTATATAGGGGTTATTAAAACCAAACAACTAATTTAGAATTAGCCAAAGCACAACTAACATTTAAAAAGTTGGTACCGATCCCCAGAAGTTAGATTTTTTACTCTAACTTCTGAGGGTCGGTATCTTATTGTTCTGCTTTATTTTACTGAAAATTATTGATCTCAATCTCTTGATCTATGTCAAGACAAGGAGTCTGTGTATTTGTCATGATGTTTCCACCATTCATATCTTGGGGTTTTCCTGACCCAAGTAGGTGAGTTTTCCCAATCCTCTTGTCTGCCCATCGGGGTGATATCAAGATAGCTCCAATTACTACCTAAGTATTCAACACCACGTGCTCCTGTTGAATACGTATGATAAACCTTGTTGTTATCTTGTAAGAATACGCTGTATCCGTGCGTTTCTTCTCCTTGCTTCGTAGTTGCTCCAAAGTCATAATTGAAGTCACTGTTAAAGGAAGAGTACCATGGCAAGGTCCATTCCATTCGCTTTTTAAAGGGATGTATTTTTTCCATAGGAGCTCTAGAAATTAAGACCAACGTCGTGTCACGTGCACGTAAATGAGCTTGGTGTCCAATGTTATCTACCATCATAGAACAGCCATCGCAGCCTTCAACCCAACTGGGGTCAAACATGAAGTGATAAACAATAAGCTGTTTTTTTCCGGCGAATAAATCAAGAAGGCTATATTGCTCCTTTAATCCGTTAAATGTATAGTTTTTTGTTATTTCTACCATAGGTAAGTGACGACGTTCTGCATTTAATTTATCGCGCTCTCGAGTATGTTCCTTTTCCTTCTTTAAAAAGGCCTGATGTGCTTTATTCCAATCTTCTTTTGTTACAATCATCGCTTGATTTACATGAGTTTTGCGAAGCTGTTCATTATCAGCTGTATTATTTTTGCTACAGCAATGCTTCATTGATTCTGACATAAATAATCATTCCTTTCTCAAGTATATTCTTTCGGTAAGCAAAGAATAGCATATAGAAGAAGGAAGGGTTTCTCTTTTATTGCTATATGATCTACATAAAAGGAGTTATTTCCTCTTGACAATAATTAGAAAATTCTATATTATAATTAGTATTTTTATGATAGACGAACTAGGGGTATTAACTATCAACAATTAAAGAGGGGTTGGCATGATTACATCAATTATAAGTTCAGAAGATACATGGTTGTTATGGGCCTTTATGGCAGGTTGGGCTGCTGTAAGCATATGCTTAGAACAAAAATATAAGTGGGTCTCCAAGGTGACGGGTGCTATTATCGCTCTTGTTGGTGCGATGGTTCTCGTAAATATAAATGTGATTCCAAGTCAAGCACCTGCTTACGATGCTGTTTGGTCATATGTTGTCCCACTTGCTATTCCGCTGTTATTATTCCAGGCAAATCTTAAGAAAATATGGAATGAAAGCGGCAGAATGTTATTGCTGTTTCTTATTAGTTCAATAGGTACTGTAATCGGGGGCTTTGTTGCTTATATGTCTATGCATCAATGGATTCCAAATGCTACAAAGATTACAGGATTAGAAACAGGTTCCTATACAGGTGGAGGCGTGAACTTTGCTGCTTTGTCAGCTAAGCTTGAGGTACCAGGGGAATTGGCTTCTTCTGCTATAGTGGCTGATAATATTCTTATGGCGCTTTACTTTTTTACTCTAATTATGCTGCCAGCAATAACATTCATTCGTAACAGGTTCCATACACCTTACCTCGATGAATTGGAAAAAAACAATAATGATTCTCAAGAGAATGGAGTTCGTACCTATTGGAAACGAAAAGAAGTTTCATTAAAAGATATTGCTTTTGCTATTGGTATAGCATTTGCACTAGTAGCAATCTCGTTTAAACTTGCTGAAGTTATTGACCAATGGATTCCATCAGGAGAAGGTGTTGGTTTCTTTTACAATGTATTAAATGGTTTATTCGGCGATGGTTATTTAATGCTAACGAGTATTACCGTTTTTGTCGTCACTGTCTTCCATCGTTTCTTTGAAAATATTCATGGTGCTCAAGAAATAGGTACGTATTTAATTTATATTTTCTTTGTAGTAATTGGAGTCCCGGCATCACTTCCACTACTTATTAGTAACGCACCTTTATTATTGTTGTTTTTAGCTATTATGGTTCTATTCAACATGCTAGTAACATTTACAGTTGGCAAGCTGTTTAAATTCAGTCTTGAAGAAATGATAGTTGCTAGTAATGCTAATATTGGTGGCCCTACAACCGCTGCTGCTTTTGCAATTGCTAAAGGTTGGACGAAATTAATTGTTCCGATTATGTTAGTTGGTACATTAGGTTATGTGATTGGGAATTATTTAGGAAGTATGGTTTATTATCTTCTTCCATAAAAGTGAACTAGTATATAAAAGAGTGCCCTATGTTATCAATATTGTATGGAAAACCTTTTATATTGTAAATGAAAGGGCACATGTTTGCTAAGTAGCATAGTCAAGGCTAGATTATTAGGTAGTTTCGTTTTCCTACATATTTTATTTTCATTATAGTAATCTGTCTCTATATGCTATGATGGATTAAATAAGAACAATACGCGGAGTGGCACCACTGCACGTAAATAATGTTTCATGGAGAATAAAAATGGAATCGGTTAAAGAAAAGATTTTAGATAATTTATATAAACAACTAAAAACTAAAAATCATATCATTGGTGTAGCTACTGGATCTGGTTTAACAGCAAAATATGCGGAACAAGGTGGTGCAGATTTTATACTGGCGTTAAGTTCGGGTCGATTTCGTCAAATGGGTGTTAGCTCACTTGCTGGGTTTATGCCATATGCAAATAGTAATAGCGTCGTTATGGATTTTGCTCTAAAGGAATTATTGCCTGTAATTAAAAAAATACCCACCATTTTTGGTTTGTTTGCAACTGATCCAACGATTAATTTAGAGGCTTACATAAAAAAGATTCAGGATCATGGTTTTGCTGGAATAAATAACTATCCAACACTAGGATTAATTGATGGTGATTTTCGCGAAGCACTCGAGGAGCAAGGAATATCGTATCAAAGGGAAGTTGAGGCAATTCGTATTGCAAGTCAACGTGGCCTGTTTACTGTTGCCTTTGTCTTTAATGAAAGCCAAGCAAAAGCCATGCTACAAGCTGGCGCAGATATCATATGTGTCCACCTTGGTTTAACAACAGGTGGGATACTAGGCGCAAAACAAATACAATCCTTGCAATCAGCCAAACGAATAGCAATAGCCATATTTAGTGTATGTAATCAATTTAATCGGCCTGTCATTAAGATGGTTTACGGGGGGCCAGTTAACAAGCCAATTGATGTACAGTTTATGTATGATGGAACGGATATAAATGGTTATATCGGTGGTTCTGTCTTTGAAAGGATACCAGCAGAGCAACTTATTATGAAAATAACCAAGTCATTTAAGCAAACGTATGATGTGAAGTATGAAGAATTTATGCAAAAAATTATAAACGGCTTTAGTAGTAAACAAGATTATATTGCGTTTATTAAAGATTATATAAGTACACATTATATGGAGCAAATTACCTTGAATGATCTTGCGAGTATCTTAAACCTATCTAGGACTTATTTAAGCACATTGTTTAAAGGAGAGATGGGGATTTCATTCGTTAACTATTTAATTAACTTTCGATTAAATAGGGCCATTGAAATTATGTACGAAAAAGATCTTCCTTTTTCGACAATTTCAGAAATGGTTGGTTATCCAAACTATACGCAATTTAGTAAGATATTTAAAAAAAGATATGGATTATCACCCAAGCAATATAAAAAACAAACATTAGGACAAAATAAACGAACATAAATACATTAATTTTCCGCGGAGAAAGCGATATCATTGGGATAGAGGGATAAATTGAAATTGCAAAAAGATAGAGATTACCCCGCACTGAAGCAATGGGTCATTGCTAATGTCATCACATCCTTGAAAAGATATCGCTTTTTTCGTGCGAAGTTTTCTGGAGCAATTTTAACTTTTCCTCCAGCTACCTTTAAAGCAGGACAGGACATTGTAGACTAAATAACAGATTTAACCTAACCAAAATTGAATGTGTAGCCAGCTAGCAAAGGTAGATGTTACGTTTTTAAATTATTAAAAGAAAAGGGGAGTTGGAAATGTCGAAAACAATTGCATTAGCAGGTACTTTTGATTCAAAGGGTAAAGAGTTTCAATACGTTAAAGAGTTGATTGAATCACTTGGGTTTCAAACATTGACTATTCATACAGGTGTTTTCGACCCTGTTTTTCCTCCAGATGTATCTAATACAGAGGTATTTGTTGCGGCTGGGGAAGATAAACAACAAATCGTAGCGGCAAAGGATCGAGCTCATGCTACGCTCGTCCTCTCTAAAGGTATGGAACTACTACTGCCAAAACTATATGATGAAGGAAAATTTGACGGCATTCTATCTTTTGGTGGAACAGGAGGTACTTCTATCGTTACACCTGGCATGAGAGCACTGCCTATCGGTGTACCAAAAGTTATGGTATCAACAGTTGCATCCGGAAATACGGAGCCATATGTTGGGACAAGTGATATTATGATGTACCCTTCTATTGTTGATGTAGCTGGATTAAACTCTATTTCTACCAAAATCTTCACAAATGCAGTCTTTGCAATTGCTGGAATGCTGACATATGAAAACAAAACAACGATTGAAAAAAAACCTTTAATCGCTGCGACAATGTTTGGGTTAACGACTCCCTGTATTAACTATGCAAAAGCATATTTGGAAAAACAGGGATATGAAACATTAATTTTCCATGCTACAGGAGTTGGTGGCCGTACAATGGAAAACCTTATTGAGAATGGTTTTATTAAGGGTGTGCTTGATTTAACAACAACAGAATGGGCAGATGAGCTATTTGGTGGTGTATTAGCAGCTGGCCCACATCGATTAGAAGCAGCGGCGAAACATCGTATTCCTCAGGTTGTATCTGTTGGTGCAATGGACATGGTGAACTTCGGACCGTATGATACTGTTCCAAAGCATTACGCGGGTCGAAATTTTTATAGGCATAACCCTACCGTTACATTAATGCGTACGAGCGTTGAAGAAAATAAGCAAATCGGTGAAGCTATTGCAGCCAAATTAAATAAGGCTGAGGGAGATACTGCTCTTATATTACCGCTAAAAGGGCTTTCTGGACTAGATGTAAAGGGACAGGACTTTTATGGTCCTGAAGAGGATACGATGTTATTTGATACGTTAAAGGAAAAAGTAGATCGTTCAAAAGTACAATTGATAGAGCTTGATAATGTTATTAATGACAAAGCTTTTGCTGAAGCGGCAGCTGAAAAGTTAATTCAATTAATGGAAACTAAAAAAGGAGAGAACTAAATTGTATTCACGCGAAGAAATTTTAAATCGATTTAAAGAAGAGGTCAATGAAGGGAAAATATTATTAGGTGTGGGAGCTGGCACAGGTATAACTGCTAAAAGTAGTGAAGCTGGTGGTGCGGATCTGCTAATTGTTTATAATTCTGGTCGATATCGGATGGCTGGTCGTGGATCATTAGCAGGATTACTTTCGTATGGTGATGCAAACCAAATTGTTGTAGAAATGGGGAGCGAAGTGTTACCAGTTGTTCATCACACACCTGTACTTGCAGGGGTGAATGGTACAGATCCATTTAGAGTGATGGATGTATTTCTAAAGCAATTAAAGTCACAAGGCTTTAGTGGTGTACAGAATTTCCCTACGGTTGGTTTGATTGATGGGGTGTTCAGACAAAATCTAGAGGAAACGGGCATGGGATATGATCTTGAGGTTGATATGATTAAAAAAGCGCATGAATTAGATATGCTCACAACTCCGTATGTGTTTGATGAGGAGCAAGCGAGAAAAATGGCGGAAGCTGGAGCAGACATATTGGTTGCGCATATGGGACTCACAACAAAAGGAACGATTGGAGCTAAAACTGCGTTAACTTTAGATGACTGTGTAGAAAGAATTCAAAAAATCATCGATGCTGGGAAGTCCGTAAATCCAGATATTACAGCTATTTGCCATGGTGGACCGATAGCCGAACCGGAAGATGCAGCATATGTAATTGAAAGAGTAGATGGTATTGTAGGATTCTTTGGAGCATCAAGTATTGAAAGGTTTGCTGCTGAAAAAGGTATCAAAGAGCAAGCAGAAGCTTTTAAAGATATTCGAAACTAACGTAATTAATTTAGCTATAATGGGAAGAAATGTTTAAACAAGGGGGAGTACAAATGGTTATCGATTGGTCAGTAACGCAGGTGTATAATACGATTATGGCGGTAGCAACTGGTGTAGGTTTATTATTAATTCTGCGATTTGCATCACATGTGAACAGAGGGCGCGTTGGACAGCTGGAGGGGTGGGCCATTGGCTTTGCTATCCCTGGTTTTATCCTTACAATAACTGGTACGCATATGAGCTTAACATGGCCGTTGTCTAAAATTGGATTTCCCTTCGATGATATCATCTTTGGAGAACCATCCTTAGCTTTTGGGGTAATGTTGTTGGCAGCTGCTATTTTATTATGGAGAAAGTCAAACGTATATATGGCTGAAGGTATAAATATGAACCATAATAAGACGGTTTCTGAAAAGTTACAACAGGAGCTACCTTATTTGTTAAAACCATTAGCTTATTTTGCTGCAGCAATGGGGCTAGCACTTTTTTCAGTGGCGATTGCTGGAGTAACTTATCAGTTATTTGCTGCTCCACCAGAAGAACCGATTTCGGGTGCATTTGCAGATTATCCGCTAATCGAGGCAATGTTTATTTCAGGATTATACGCGATTACAGGGCTGGGGGCAGTGTTATTTCCATTTATCCTAAAGCCAAAGCCTAATAAAAGCTTATTAATCATTATTAAAATGGCTTGGACTATTGCAGGATGGGTTTTTGTTTTATTTGGTGTGATGAATTATTTTACCCATATCGGACTAATTGTTAACACGATGTGATTCATTTGTTCTTGGCTGTTATACAGTTTAAAAAGGTGAACGAGTTTACCGTAACTTGTTTACCTTTTTACTATTTTAGCGTTTTGATGGGTAACATATTCTAGATGGACATATGGTATGAAGCTTACTTGTTTTGGTATGATGCAGTATTTTGTCTTGTCTCAAGCACATTTATCGTTAGTTCCGATATATCAGTGTATAATAATATATAGTAACTAAATAATTATAAATAACTAAAAGATAGGAGTTGTATATGTTTGAAGGTTCAAGCAGCTGTTACACATAGTCAAGGTGATGATTTTAAACTAGAAGAGGTGGAGCTTTCTGAACCTAAACCCAATGAGGTTGTTATTAAAATTGTAGCTTCTGGTGTATGTCATACCGATGCAGTAGCAAGAGATGCGGGCCTTGCACCATTCCCCGCCGTACTGGGTCATGAGGGGTCAGGTGTTGTTCAAGAGATTGGAGATGCAGTCACTACAATTGAGCCTGGCGACCATGTCGTCATTGCATTTGCTTCATGCGGGCATTGTGAAAACTGTTTAACAGGGCATCCATCTGTTTGTCTAGCATTCAATGATTTGAATTTCGGAGGAAAGATGGAGGATGGAACATATAGAATTCATCAGAATGGACAAGCATTATCCACTTTCTTTGGACAATCTTCTTTTGGAACATTTGCTGTTGCTAATGAGAAAAATGTTGTGAAAGTCGATAAAGATGTTGACTTAGCATTATTAGGACCACTTGGATGTGGAATCCAAACTGGCAGCGGTACCGTTTTAAATAAATTAAAACCCGAATTTGGTTCATCAATTGCAATATACGGTAGTGGTGCTGTTGGATTAAGCGCAGTTATGGCTGCTAAGATTCAAGGATGTAAGCAAATTATAGCTGTAGATATTCATGAGAGTCGTCTAGAATTGGCAAAAGAATTAGGTGCAACTCATGCTATAAATAGTAAAACGACAGAGGATGTTGTGAAAGAAATAAAAGAAATAACCAATGGGGGAACGCACTATGCCATTGATACAACTGGAGTTCCTCCTGTGGTAAAACAATCCATACATGCGCTTCGCCCTTTAGGACAATGTGCAATTGTTGGTGTTACACCAGAAATAACGTTTGATGTGCATAATGATATCATGGCAGAAGGCAAAACGATTATGGGAGTAATTGAAGGGGACGCCATACCTAAAGTATTTATTCCTCAGCTAGTTGAGTATTATAAAAATGGACAATTTCCGTTTGATAAATTAGTTAAGTTTTATGAGTTCGAGCAAATTAATGAAGCCTTTGCAGATTCAAAGAATGGTGTGACGATTAAGGCTATTGTAAAAATGGCTGAATAGTATTTTCCATAACTATAAATAAAAATGAAGCGAATAGCTTGTTCGCTTCATTTTTATTTATATATAGCGTATAGCGCAAAGTATAGCAAATTAATACGATTGTTAGTTTTAAATCAATGGTGATTGCACATAATAAGGATAATAATTGTAGAAGTTTGGTGATTAGATGGAGATTAATAATATGTATCAACCTGGTGAAGTAGTTTATGTTATCATTCGCAATCCGCACGCACAGGATGTTGCCCAGGTTCAACAGGCGGCGGTGGTAGAAAATCCTGAACTGCCACAAGAATTAGCCCTGTTTATATATGAAACCTATTATCCATTAACGGACGAGATTGCCGTATATAAGTCTGCTAATGAAGCCGAAGAGGCATATCAGGCAGCTTTTGGCTTACCAGAACAAGGAGACTACAATGGTTAAACCATTTGTTCCACAGCTTGTCTATGTTGAACCTAATGCATTGACATATCCACTAGGTAAAAAATTAATCACGAAGTTTGAGGATATGGGTATTGAGATTAGAGAAACAACATCTCATAATCAAGTTAGAAATTTGCCGGGGGATAATCATTTTCAAAGATATCGAGTAGCTAAGTCTACACTAGTTGTTGGACTGCGTAAGACCTTAAAGTTCGATACCTCAAAGCCATCAGCTGAATATGCTATTCCTTTTGCTACTGGATGTATGGGGCATTGTCATTATTGCTATTTACAAACAACGATGGGAAGTAAACCGTATATTCGGACCTACGTCAATGTAGATGAGATATTCGAAGCCGCAGAGCAATATATGGACGAAAGAGCGCCTGAAACAACACGATTTGAGGCATCATGTACGTCAGATATAGTTGGAGTAGACCACCTAACACATACTTTAAAACGGGCCATTGAATACTTTGGCGAATCGGAATATGGCCAATTACGGTTTGTGACCAAATTTGCACATGTTGATCATTTATTAGATGCAAAACATAATGGTCGAACTCGATTTCGTTTTAGTATAAATGATGACTACATCATTAAATATTTTGAACCTGGCACATCTCGGTTGAATGAACGTATTGAAGCTGCTGTAAAGGTAGCAGAGGCTGGATACCCATTAGGGTTTATCGTTGCCCCGATTTATCTACATGATGGTTGGAAGCAAGGGTATCATGAAATGTTTGAAAAATTAGAAGCAGCTTTATCAACAAAAGCGAAAAAGGATCTAACGTTTGAAATGATTCAGCATCGATTTACCAAGCCAGCTAAACGAGTCATTCAAGAAAATTATCCAATGACAAAATTGGAATTAGATGAATCGAAACGGAAGTGGAAGTGGGGAAGGTACGGAATAGGAAAATACGTTTATATGGATGAGGAGCAAGAAGATATGAAGGATACGTTAGGTGGATATATTCATAAATATTTTCCAGAGTCTAACATAGAATATTTTACGTAATGTTAGACCGTGACATCATATGTGAATGCCAAGCCTATTCGAAAAGCTTTAGCTTGTCTTTGAATTGGCTCGGCTTTATTTGATGTTAGATTATCTAAACTAAGTAGCGTAGGTGAAATACAATGGCTCTCCTAGCGAGAGTGGGCCCCAATAATGCCCCTGAAGGGATCCAAAAGTTTGACAGTGAAGTAATCTCCCACAATGCAGTACAAAATCTCAACATTCCGTAATAGACCATTCTTTTTTAGAGGATAGGGTATAGTATTGCCAAGCTTTTTAATCAACGGTTACTAAGAATAACCCCTTTTTCCCTTAAGTTATCGATACATTCCTGCAAATATGAATTATTATGCTCGGGGTATATGGGATGATCGATGTTACGATTTGCATCCATACCGTAAAAACTTTCGGCATCATGTGGTTCTGAATTTTTCCCCCGGTAATATGGATCTTCCCATGATGGATCAATATTATATTCTCTCTTCTTCATTTCAATCATAATGCGTTTATGATATAAAAAAAGTCGATATGGGGAGTAGTGGAACACATAATTTACCGTAGCATGTTTTTTCCCCCATCCCTTGCCTCGTAACGCACAGCATTCACGGTGTTGTCCTAGTAATTGTTGACGTGGCAAAGCTTTAATTAGGGATTCGTGCCAAAGACGCATTGAAAAAACCTCCTTACTATATCTATCTCATAAATAAACGATATCGTTGCACATCGTATCTTCTCATTGTAATATAGATAAATGTACAAATGAAGGGGAGCTTAATTATGAGCAAGCGATCAAAGGCAAGAATTATCTTTTTCCTTTATATTTTAGTGTTATTATGTTTTGATACAACCTATTCGTTTATGATTTTTAATTTATTTCTTGCTTTTGCTGCATTAGAGCTTTCTTTTTTACTTCCTCTATTTCGAATAAGAAATAATAAAGAAATAGTGATGAGTATGTTTTTTGTTGTTACTTTTATTTTGCTATCTCCAAATGCTATTTATGTAGTAACAGATTTAATTCACCTAACTTTTTTTGATTTTGATTTTATGGAAGGACTAGAGTTGAAGGAATGGTGGAATTTTACGATATTAGTTAGTGGCGTATTTTTGGCTTTATTTTATTATGTGCTAATGATGGACCAAGTCCGAGCCTTTTTAGGAAGGTCAAAGTGGATGAATTTGATATTACTATTAATGATTATATTATCAAGTATTGGTGTATATATTGGTAGGTTTTTACGCTTCCATTCTATTCACATTTTTACAGAGCCATTAACTGTAGTTTTTCAAATTGTTCATTCACTAGACTATTCTTCTGTTCTATTTATAGGTTGGATGACGATATTGCAGATAATTATATGCTGGTTGTTTTTAGATGAAGTAGGTGTTAAAAATGGTACATAATCTATGGACAGAATTATATATTGTTCTATTACTACTAGCAGCAGTTGTGATTATTTCGCAATGCTATATTACATATCTATTTCATAAGTATGAGCAAGCAAAAATTTGGAAAGTTATTGGCATTCTTTTCCCATTAGGTCTAAATATATATATCTATCAAATTATTAAACTTGAAAAACGACTTAACAATTTTCTGCAAATAGCCTCAATGGAACGAAGGGATTGGCGGACTGCTTATTTACTTGTTTTGGCTCAATACCTACTGCTTTTTGCTGTCTTCGGCTTATTTGCTTCTCCATAATAAATAAAATACCTCCTTGACATTATACCTATAGGGGTATAATATAGATGTAGATTACAGGAAACAAGGAGGGAAATATGACTGTCTTACTATTAGTTATGATTAGTTTATTATTGCTTGTCCTTTATCGACGATATATACCCGTTTGGGGTATTGGAAAAATAAATATTGATCGTGTCTCCTCATGTAATGATAAGATAACCATTGTAGATACGAGAGACTACCAAATATCATCACAGGACATGATTGATAATGCGTGTTGTTTACCAATGCCGTACCTTCATCGTTATTATAATGAATTACCAAATCATAAACTCATCATTGTAGCAAAGGATCGGGTTGATAAAAATTTAAGCTCTCGTTTTTTACGAAAAAAAGGAAAGCACGTTATAGGCTATCATGTAGCTGCTAATGAATAAAGGAAAGGAGGGCTGGAGAAATGAAGTACAATTCGAATGTGAAAAATAGAATGAAGCGGGTTGAGGGGCAGATTAGAGGCTTGTTAAAGATGATGGAAGACGAAAAAGATTGCCGTGATATTGTTACGCAAATGTCTGCTGTAAGAAGTGCAATTGATCGTACGGCTGCACTGATTGTAAGTACAAACTTAGAACAGTGTATTCGAGAAGAAAAAGAAAATGGTGAAAGCTCAGAGGAAATTATACAGGAAGCAGTACAATTACTGGTTAAGAGCAGGTAACACATTGACAAACTAGTAGCAAACTACTACCATGTAGAAGGGGTTAACTTAACCCTATTTTTTATAAACGATATAATACCCATTCGGGTATTAGTAAAATCCGAAAGAAGGTGCTGTGAAGATGACTGAAAAAAAGAAAACAACAATTGTATTATTTAGCGGGGACTATGATAAAGCAATGGCCGCTTATATTATTGCTAACGGTGCTGCTGCATATGACCATGAGGTGACTATTTTTCATACCTTTTGGGGGTTAAATGCATTACGTAAAGAAAATCAAGTTCCAGTAAAAAAAGGTTTTATGGAAATGATGTTTGGGAAAATGATGCCAAAAGGTACTGATAAAATGGGATTATCTAAAATGAACTATTTAGGGATGGGTCCCAAAATGATAAAAAGTGTTATGAAAAAGCATAATGCTATACCACTTCCTCAGTTAGTAGAAATGGCTCAAGAACAAGATGTAAAATTAATTGCCTGTACAATGACAATGGATCTACTTGGATTACAAAAAGAGGAATTATTCGATGAAATTGAGTATGGTGGTGTTGCTGCTTATATTGGTGATGCTCAGGATGGGAATGTAAATCTATTTATCTAATTTTTTTCGGGTTTATATACCTGTACCTGTATATGTGTTTTACCAACTGTGAATGAATAGGAGGAAAGTGTAATGAAGGAGATTACTACCAAGGAATTAGCTCAAAAGGTTTTGGCGGGAGAAAAACTATATATTATAGATGTCCGCGAAGATAATGAAGTAGCTCAAGGAAAAATACCTGGAGCTAATCACATTAAATTGGGTGATATTCCTGATAAATTAGGAGAATTAGATCAAAAGAGACACTATTATATGGTGTGTCGATCCGGTGGTAGAAGTGGAAAAGCAGCTACATTTTTAGAAGATAAAGGATTTGATGTTACGAATGTTGCTGGCGGCATGCTCAATTGGGAAGAAGAACTAGAAAAATAGGAGGGATTACATGAGTATACAAGCAAATGATGTCTTGGATGCAAAAGGATTGGCTTGTCCAATGCCAATTGTAAAAACAAAAAAAGCTATTAAAGAATTAGATCCAGGTCAGGTAATGGAGGTGCAGGCAACTGACAAAGGTTCGACAGCTGATTTAAAAGCATGGGCAGAAAGTACAGGTCATCAATATTTAGGCACTGTTGAAGAAGATGATATATTAAAGCACTATGTACGCAAAGCAAGTGTTGCTGAAGCTAAAGAAGAAAAGAAATATGAGAAAATAGCTGAACTATCTACCTTGCAAGCTAAATACAAAGAGGGTGCAACTATTACTGTTTTAGATGTACGTGAGCCAGCCGAATTTGCCTTTGGTCATATACCTGGGGCAGTAAATATTCCGTTTGGTGAATTGGTAGAACGCTTCGAAGAACTAGATAAGAAAAAAGAATTATATATTATTTGCCGTACCGGGAGCAGAAGTGATTTAGCTGCCCAAAAGTTAACAGAAGCAGGATTCACCAATATATGGAATGTTGTACCAGGTATGTCCAAATGGGATGGTCCATTAGCAAATGAACGTTAAGGAGGAAGTAAAATGTCAAATACAAAAGTAGCAATTATCGCAGCAAATGGGACGTTATTTGATGCATATAAAGTTTTTAATATAGCAACAGCAGCAGCTGCGTCTAATGCTGAGGTAGGGATATTCTTTACGTTTGAGGGATTGAACCTCATTCATCAAGATAAGTATAAAAATTTGCCACTTCCAGAAGGAAAAAAGGATTTTAAAACAGGCTTTGAACAAGCGAATGTTCCATCCATTAAGGAGCTTGTAGCTATTGCTCAAGAAATGGGAGTGAAAATGATAGCTTGCCAGATGACAATGGATGTTATGAAGTTAGAAAAGAAAGCCTTTGTTGAAGGTATAGAAGTTGGTGGAGCAGCTACCTTTATTGAATATGCCAAAGATGCCAATATTTCATTATCATTTTAGTTAGGAGGAAGAGTAATGGCAAAAACAATTTCAACTAAAGAAATGGCTCAGAAAATTATTAATCATACGAAAATTATTATTTTAGATGTGCGAAATACAGATGAATTTGATAATTGGAAAATAGAAGGGGGACAAGTTGAAGTTATTAATGAACCATACTTCAACTTATTAGATAGTGTTGATCCTGTGGCTAATAAGCTATCAAAAGACCAAGAAATAATTGTTGTTTGTGCTAAAGGTGGTTCATCTGAGATGGTAGCCGATCTCCTAGAGGAAGAAGGATATATTACTGTGTATAGCTTAGAAGGAGGTATGAAGGCCTGGAGCGAGCACTTAGAGCCTATTAAAATCGGTGATCTAAAAGAGGGTGGGTCATTATACCAATTCGTACGTTTAGGAAAAGGCTGTCTTTCTTACTTTGTCCAATCAAATGGAGAAGCAGCAATTATCGATACTGCACGTATGACAGATGTTTATGAGGAGTTTGCAAACGAAAAGGAAGTACGAATAAAACACTTACTTGATACTCACCTTCATGCAGATCATATTTCTGGTGGTCGAAAACTCGCTGAAAAAGTTGGAGGTACGTATTACCTTCCTCCAAAGGATGCAGAAGAGGTAACATTTGATTTTACACCTTTACAAGAAGGTAACGATATCATCGTTGGGAATACGGAGGTAAAGGTACAGCCTATCTATTCACCTGGCCATACCATTGGAAGTACGTCATTCATTATTGACGATACCTATCTATTAACTGGTGATATTCTATTTGTTCGATCAATTGGTCGTCCAGATTTAGCGGGTTTAGCGGAAGATTGGGTAGGTGATCTACGTGAAACACTTTATTCTCGCTATAAAGAGCTTTCTAATAATTTAATTGTTCTTCCAGCTCACTACTCTTTTGCTGAGGAATTAGGAGAAGGTGGAGAAGTATCAGCACGATTAGGTGATCTTTATGCAAGAAATGAAGGATTACAGGTAGAGGGTGAACAAGAGTTCCGTAAAATGGTGACGGAAAATTTACCACCACAACCAAATGATTATCAGGATATTCGGAGAACCAACATGGGTAAAATTGACCCAGATCAAGAGAAACAAAAAGAAATGGAAACTGGCCCTAACCGTTGTGCGGTTGAAGGTTAATTTTAAAGGAGGAAGTTATGATGAAATCAACAAAAGTATTAGATGCAAAAGGGTTGGCTTGTCCAATGCCAATTGTACGTACAAAGAAAGCAATGGAAGAATTGAATTCTGGAGATATACTGGAGGTTCATACAACTGATCAGGGCTCAAAGAGTGATCTTACGGCATGGGCTAAGGCAGGGGGACATGAATTGCTGAAGGATACAGAAGAGGATAATATATTAAAATTTTGGGTTAAAAAAGGATAAAGGAGGCTCACTTAGGTGAGCCCTCTCTATTTAGGGGGATTTAGATATGGAATATAGTCTATTGTTTATCGTTACCATTTTCTTAATTGGATTTATTGGGTCATTTATTTCTGGTATGGTTGGTATTGGTGGATCTATTATAAAGTATCCAATGCTTTTATATATACCATCATTGGTCGGATTAACGGCGTTTACTGCCCACGAAGTATCAGGAATAAGTGCGGTACAAGTATTATTTGCCACTATAGGTGGTGTTTGGGCCTATCGTAAAGGTGGGTATTTAAATGTAATCTTAATCATCTATATGGGTATTAGCATCTTACTTGGTAGTTTTATTGGTGGCTATGGATCGCAATTTATGAGTAATGGCGGAGTAAACCTTGTTTACGGTATTCTTGCTACCATAGCAGCTGTCATGATGTTCGTACCTAAAAAGGGAATTGATGATATTCCGATGGATCAAGTGAAATTTAATAAATGGCTTGCAGCATTTCTCGCCTTTTTAGTAGGTATCGGTGCTGGTATCGTTGGTGCTGCTGGAGCATTTATCTTGGTCCCGATTATGCTACTTGTATTAAAGATACCGACAAGAATGACAATTGCTACTTCCTTAGCTATCACCTTCATTTCTTCTATTGGTGCAACGACAGGAAAGTTGTTGACAGGACAAGTTTTATTCATTCCAGCAATTCTTATGATTGTGGCAAGCTTGATTGCTTCACCATTGGGAGCTAATTTTGGGAAAAAGGTAAATACAAAGCTTTTACAGTGGATATTAGCAATTCTTATCTTAGGAACAGCCATTAAAATTTGGTTGGATATTCTCGGATCATAAATTAGTTTACGCGATACGTTATTGAATCGATATAATTACTGATTTATCCCACATATAATTGGCAGTATAGACCCATTTCCAGCAAAAAAGTGAAACCAATATGGATAAGTGGGAGATAAACAAAATCTCCCAACTGATTGAAGTCTCACTTTATTTGGTTAGTCTTTCAATTTGATGAGAAGTCTGCTCTCCTAATTCCGATGCAGCATTATATAAATATTTTAAAACAATGCTACGTATTTCAGGAGAAATTCCAGTGAGATCCCTAGCGAGATTAGTTACTAAATGTTTTTGTTGTTGCACTGGGAGAGAGTTATAATACGCTCCAGCCTGTGCAAAGTCATCTTGCTTGGGGGTTCCCGACCTGGCAAGCCTACCTTCCACATACCTGTCACTGCCACTCGTAACAAGGTCGCCTGGCCACCAATTTTCTTGATGGTTGATCGGAATTTTACGGAAATCGGGTCCGATTCGTCTGCGCTGTGAATCCCAGTAAATATTGGCTCGACCCTGTAGCATTTTATCGTCCGATAACTCCGCACCTTCTAAAAGGTTAGAAGGTGAAAAAGCGATCTTTTCCACTTGCTCCATATAGTTATCAGGATTTCGATTTAATACCATTTTTCCAACAGGCAACATTGGATATTGCTGCTCATCCCAGACCTTTGTATCATCTAACGGATCGAAGGGAAGCTTATCTGTATCAGCAGGGTCCATTAGCTGCACGTATAGACCATATTCTACAGTCTTTCCAGCAGCGATTGTATCATATAAATCTTGACCAGCGATATCCGGGTTTTCACCCGCAAGCTTTGTTGCTTCACAGCTATCTATATATTCTACTCCCTCAAAAGGAATCCAATGGTATTTTATGTAATGTCTTACTCCTTTAGCGTTTTTCCACACATAAGTGTTCACACTATGTCCCGGTAGATGGCGAAGACTTTTTACCGTTCCTGCGTCAGAATAAATTCTAACAACAAAATGGGTGGACTCAGGTGCTCGAGCTACAAAGCTCCAGAATCTTTCAGGATCAAGTAGATTATTTTTGGGCGATGGCAAAAAAGCTTTGATGGATTCTGGAAAACGAATCGCATCCCGGACAGAGAAGACCGGAATATGATTACAAATTAAATCAAAAATGCCGTTCGTTGTATAGAATTTCGTAGAAAATCCGCGAACGTTTCGGGATGTATCTGGTGTGCCTTTTGTGCTTACAGCAAGCGAAAACCTTACTGCAACGGGAACTTTATGACCAGGGGATTGTAAAAAGGAGAGTTTTGTATACTCAGACATTGCATTTATTGTCTCAAAATAGCCAAATGCTCCGAAGCCTTTTACATGTACTGGTCGCTCTATCATTTTTTCATGTACAAATGATTCAAGGGTTTCATGAACAATATTATCTTGTTCTAGAACAGGACCTCTTTTACCAACAGTCTGTGAGTGTAGCTTTGCAGGTAAATCCTCTGCCCACTTTTGAGCTTTGTGAGATGTTTTAGAATGTTTATCCTGCTGATTCGATTTCTGTTTATGGACAGGTGATTGATTCGAATTAGACTTATTTAGAGAATTATTATGTTCTTGATTAAACCAACCATTATTACGATCCATTGTCGTACCTCCCGTGTTTGCATGTTTATTCTCGATGTTACATTATTATGTATGTAGATTTTTAGATAATTATGATTTCATTCCCTAGGAATAAAAAAATCTCGGACAACATAAATCCATAAGCTTAAAACAGCTTACTTGAATAACCAGAATGAAAAGGAGTAAGCTATTCACGTAGTAATTTTAAAAATATATGTTGTTAATTAAACGTATGCTATAAGAGGAATTGTAATAATATTTGTTTATGTTGCTGTTGAGAAAGGGGAGTTGAATGTGATGGATTACTTTTTATCGTTACATCCAGTAGTACAAGCTACAATTGCGACATTATTTACTTGGGGAATGACAGCACTTGGTGCGGCGCTAGTCTTCACTACAAAGAACTTTAATCAACGACTGATGGATGCTATGCTCGGATTTGCAGGAGGAGTAATGATAGCGGCTAGTTTTTGGTCCCTTCTTTCGCCTGCATTGGATATGGCAGAAGCTAGCGGAACAATTGCATGGATTCCAGCAGCTGTTGGATTTATGCTAGGAGGGCTATTTCTTTGGAGCATTGATAAAGTACTGCCACATTTACATCCAACCTCTCCAATGAAGGATGCGGAAGGCATACATCCCACTAGAAAAAAGCGAAGTACGCTTTTAGTTTTGGCAATTACGTTGCATAATATTCCAGAAGGCTTAGCAGTAGGGGTTGCATTTGGGGCAATTGCAGCAGATTTATCAACATCGACTATCACAGGTGCAATTGCTCTAGCAATAGGTATTGGTATTCAAAACTTCCCGGAAGGTTTAGCTGTTTCTATGCCACTTCGCAGAGAAGGTATGTCAAGAAGGAAGAGCTTTATGTACGGGCAATTTTCAGGTATGGTGGAACCGATTGCAGGAATAATTGGTGCAGTTGCTGTTACCTTTATTCAACCATTGTTACCATATGCTCTGAGCTTTGCAGCCGGGGCAATGATATTTGTGGTAGCAGAAGAAGTAATTCCTGGTTCGCAGGAGGAAGGGAACAAAGACCTTGCTTCCATGAGTTTAATGATTGGTTTTACTATAATGATGATTTTAGATGTGGCCCTTGGTTAATTCCAAATCAAAACCACCAGAGTAGTTAGAACTGGTGGTTTGCTCTGTGGCTGAAAGCCTCTATTATCGGCGCCTCAGCCTTAACTAAATGGCTAGCAGGTTCTTTTTTTTAGCCATACTATATCTACCATATTTGCCTTGTTTGTGCATGTCCACTAATCCTTTATGTGAACCACAACTGGTACCCATTTACGTATACTATTAATCAACCATATATTTGCGCAATTTTTAATTTCTTCTATTCTAATTTTTCGTTCTGAAATAATGTTATCATCTAAAAGTTTTTGACGAAATGTCCCCGGTAATAAGCCACATTCAAGGGGGGGTGTATAAAGACCACCATTTATTTCAACAACTAAATTTCCGATTGTAAATTCAGTTAACTCGCGCTGTTCATTCCACAAAAGCACATCAAAAGCTTCAGGGAATTCATTAAGGAAAACCTGATATATGGATCGATGGGTTGTCTTATGATAATAAAAGACATCCTTCTTGTTAATTGGGTATTTCGCAAGCTCCACCTTAGCAGGAGAAGCAGGCAACGTCGTTACATCCTTCTCAGCAGATATGGTTATATCTCCTAGGTTAGAAATAACCAATCGTACTCTAAAGGAACCGATACTATGTTGATTGGCGGTTTCTACCAGTAGTTTATAAAGCTTGTCCCGATGAAGTGGTATTGAAAAGTATGCTGCAGATTTTTCTAATCTGTTCATATGGTAATCGATTAGATAATATTCACTATCTATAAGGGAAATAGTTTCTAAAAGTTCCACTGATGATTGAGCCTTACTAAGAAATAATGCTTTCGTTAAAATCTCGGTATATTCTTCATCATCAGTCGAATCCCAAGTAATACCACCGCCTACCCCGTATAGTGCATTACCGGTTGTATTATTTACTAGGACAGTACGTATCGGTACATTAAAAATTGCCTCTTTTTCCGGGGTAATATAACCTACTGTTCCACAGTATACCTCTCTTGCCGAATCTTCTAGCTGATTAATTATTTTCATCGTGTTAATCTTAGGTGCTCCAGTAATCGAGCCGCAAGGGAATAATGCTCTAAAAATGGTAGTAATATCACTATCAACTTCAGCTTCTACAGTAGATGTCATCTGAAAAACGGTTGGATAACGTTCAATTGCAAAAAGCTTCGGAACCTTAACAGTACCAGGTTTTGCAATTAACCCTAAATCATTTCGTAATAAATCTACGATCATTACATTCTCTGCTCTGTTTTTATCAGAATGGTAAAGCCAATCTGCAAGTTGCTTATCCTCCTGCTGTGAATTGCCTCGTTTAACGGTACCTTTCATTGGTTTTGTCGTTATCTTGCCATCCCTTAAATGGAAAAATAATTCAGGGGATGCAGACAGAATTGAATGGTCTCCAATGTCCAGATAGGCTGCATAATTAGCTGATTGCGCTTGTGCCAATTGTTGAAAATAACTTCGAGTATCACCGTTAAATTGGCTCTGTAGCCGGACTGTGTAATTAACCTGATAGGTGTCTCCGTTCTCGATATGTTGCTTTATCATTTTCAAATTTTGTTGATAATCTTCAAGGGAAGTTGTAGGTTTCCACTCTGTTAAATGAAAGGCTTTAGTATCAGCCATTATTTCATCTGATGGCTGAGCGAAAATACCGAACCACAATAGTGGCAAGGTACTACAGTTGTTTACTTGCTGAGCCGGATCAAAGGCAGGCGCTGCTTCATATGCAAGGTATCCAGCTGCATAGTAACCAGCTTCGATATACTGTTGAATAGATTGCATACAAGGTATTACTTCTTCTAACTTTGTAGTGGTTATAATAGTAATGGGATCTTTAAAGGTCATGGGCTGTTTATTACCTAAATGATTGGCAAAGTCAAAGAATAGGAGTGGTTTTTTTGGCGAATGCATCTATTTGTCCAACCTTTCGTGTGAAAAAGTTCTCTAATAACTGTAGCCCTTGTTCGGATAGTATTGCTTCAGGATGAGCTTGAATTCCTTCTATTGGATAAGTTTTATGGCGAATTGCCATAATCTCACCTGTAACTGATTTTGCGCTTATTTCAAAGCAAGAAGGTAGGGTAGCCTCCTGAACAATAAGTGAATGATACCTTGTGACAGCTAACGGATTTTTAAGCTTTTTGAATATACCTTTATGATCATGGGTAATCATTGAAACCTTACCATGCATTGGTTGTTTGGCTTTTACAATACTAGCACCAAAGGCTTGAGCAATCGTTTGATGCCCTAAACAAATTCCAATTATTGGATATAGCGTATACAGTTTTCTTACAATCTCTAGACATATACCTGCAGAAGCCGGGTTTCCAGGTCCAGGAGAGAGCAATATGCTAGATGGGTTTAATCGTTTAATGTCTGCTATTGAGATTTCATCATTGCGAGCGACATATACTTGCTGGTTTAGCTGCTTCATATATTGTACAAGATTAAATGTGAATGAATCATAATTATCGATGACTAATATCATGTAGTTACCTACTCTCTTATAAACACTTCATGCGTTATTATAGCAAATGTAGGTTAATAAGCATATGTATCCACTTCAATTAATGCTTGTTTTAAATCCTCTATTAATTCATTTGGTTGTTCAATTCCAACTGAAAACCGTAGCAGTTGGTCGTCAACACCACGCTTTATTCTTTCATCTCTAGGTATGTCAGCGTGAGTTTGTGTTGCTGGATAAGTAATAAAACTTTCCACCCCTCCTAAACTTTCAGCAAAAATGATAAGCTTCAAACTTTGAAGGAAAGGATCTATCCATTTACTTTTTCGTAAGCGAAAAGATAACATACCACCTCTTCCTGGATATAGAACATTATCAACCATTGGATGCTCTTGCAAAAAGGATACGATAAGCTTTGCATTGGCTTCATGTTTTTCCACCCGAAGCGCTAGTGTTTTTAATCCTCGAATTAATAGCCAAGAGTCAAAAGGTGATAGCACAGCACCTGAAGCATTGTGGTAATTGGCTAATTTTTCAGACAAGGATTTACCTTTTGCCACTACTAATCCAGCGAGTACATCGTTATGACCACCAATGTATTTCGTGCCACTATGAATGACGATATCAGCCCCTGACTCAATTGGCCGTTGAAGTAGCGGGGTCAGAAAAGTATTGTCAACAATTAATAGTACATTATATTGGTGCGCTAATTCCGCAACTTTTACAATATCTATCTCTTGCATTAGGGGATTTGTAGGTGTTTCAATAAAGATTGCTCTTGTTTTCGAGGATATCAGTCGCCGCGTTTCTCCGTCATTCTTGAAATCTGTATATGTTGTCTGAATTTGATATGCAGCGGCGTAATGCTCTAATAATCGGTACGTTCCTCCGTATACATCACTCGTTACAATGAGTTCATCCCCAGCATTAAAAAGAGAGAATACTAATTGAATGGCTGCCATTCCAGAACTGCAAGCATACCCACTGTCAGCGGATTCCAATTTAGCGATTCCTTCCTCTAGTAAGGTTCTTGTAGGATTTTTCGTTCTTGAGTAATCATAGCCTGATGATTGTCCCAGTCCGTGGTGCTGGTAGGCAGTTGACAAATAAATAGGTGCGCTAACTGCTCCAGTAGCTTTATCACTCTTATTTCCTAATTGTACTAATTCTGTTTCAATGCTTCTTCGTGACATAATATCCATCCCTTCATTCGATGAAAAAAGCCTCTTCTAATTAAATAAGAAGAGGCTTACATCATTCGGTTACTCTTCCTATCTGCATGCTTTCGAGCATCTGGAATTGGCACAGTTCTCTTTATAAGTCTGTTGCCGAGGCTTCAAAGGGCCAGTCCCTCCACCTCTCTGGATAAGAAAATAGTTTATGTAATTTTTAAAATAGATTACAGTTGTTTTTGCTATTTGTCAAGGGAAACTTAGGGATTTACTCCAATGTACAGTTTACAGCATTTAGATAACATGGTTTCATCTGAAGATAAGTGGAAAATAAAAGCAGATACGAAATATCGCAAGAAATAAATTAGTTAAAACATTCTAAAAATTAGTTGACTAATTTTTCTCGCTAATCTATACTATTAATAACTTCACAGGAGAAACTATTTGGTTAAATACTGGAAAAATATAATAAATAGTAAAAAATCAATGGAAAAAGCCATTTAATTCTGGTTATTAATTACATGATGTTAATAGGTGATCAAATGAAAATTAAGAATCAAGATTTTTTAAAAAAAGAAAATAGAAGTTTAGTCTTAGAAATAATTCTTAATCAAGGTCCGATCTCACGTGCCGAAATTGCCAAACAAACGTCGATGAGTCCTACTTCTGCTTCTCGAATTGTTGCATCATTACAAGAAAATAAGCTAATAAGAGAGATGAATATGTCTAGCGAAGGAATTGGCAGGAAGGCCACTTATTTTATTCCAAATGAACATTCTGTATTCTCAATTGGTGTTGAAATTGACCAGAAAGTTATTCGGATCGGTTTAATGAATTTTATAGGAAAGTTAACCATTCTGAAGTACTTTGACTATCAATCAATAGATCCAGTGGCAACAGTTCAATTTATAGCAGACCATATATTACAAATGATTGACGACGAAAATCTTACATCGGATCAAATTGCTGGAGTTTGTATTGGCTTACCAGGACTTATTGAGAATGACAAAGGTGAGGTGAAATTATCTGCGCAATTTGATTGGAAAAATATCCCTTTACAAGAGATGGTTGAAGAGAAAGTAGGCTTTACCGTATTCGTGGACAATGAATTAAAATTGAAAGCGCTTGCTGAGTATATTAGTGATCCTGAACCAAAAAAAGCGTATATGGCAATGATTGGTTTTGGTAGTGGGGTAGGTTCTGCGTTAATAAAGAAAGGAGAAATCTATCGAGGTGAAGGAAACTTCTCAGGAGAAATCGGACATACTATCGTTGATCCTTATGGAATTTATTGTCCATGTGGGAATTTTGGCTGTCTCCAAACGTATATTGCTGAAAAGTTTTTGTTAGATGAAGCATCTAAAACAAAAGAGATTGAAAATATTCAGGCCTTAATCATTGAATATGAAAATGGAGAAAAGTGGGCAAGAAATATAGTTGATAAAGCAATTACCTATGCAGCAATTACGATTAATAATGTTGTTTGCGTATACAATCCAGATTCCGTCGTTCTTGCTGGTAGTTTAATTGAAAGGTTTCCGCAAATTAAAGATCAAATTATTGAAAAGTGTGAGAATCAGATGTGGGCACCTGTCATGAAGACATTTCAATTACGCACTACAAAAACGGGAGAAGATGGCGTTGTGATAGGAGCTGCCATGATTGTACTACAGCATTTTATAAAAAATATTCATGAAAAGAGTGGGGTTTAACCTATGATATCAACACCTATTATTGCTGAAGAATATAGAGGAGGAACATTAGAAAATGTTTATCAGGGATTGATTTGTGTTTTAAATGAAAAGAAGGAAATACTTTATGAATACGGTGATGTAAAGCAGTCCGTTTTTTATCGGTCAGCGATGAAACCATTACAAGCAATTCCCTTATTCACCACAGATATTATGGAAAAGTATGATTTAACAACAGAAGAAGCAGCTTTATTTACGGCATCTCAAAGAGGTGAATCCTATCATCAAGAGGCTTTAGAACGTTTAATGAATAAACTGCAATTGTCAGAAGACATGCTGGTCTGCCAACAGAGCTATCCCTTAAATGAACAACCAAAGATTTCCTATATCCGGGAACATTTACCTAAACGTAAACTTTTGCATAATTGTTCTGGTAAGCATTTGGGGTTTCTTGCTTATTCCAGAGAGAAAAACTATGATCTATCAAACTATGAATGGTTGGGTCATCCGCTTCAACAAGAAGTTTTAAACTATGTAGCAGATTTGTCGGAAACCCCGAAGAAAGAAATAAAAACCGCAATTGATGGTTGTGGAGTTCCTGTTCATAGCGTTCCGCTAAAAAACATGGCTATTTCATTCTTAAAGTTCATTCAGCCTTCGATGATACATGATAGTCGGGTTGCAACGGCTGTAAAAAGAATAGGAGAAGTTATGAACAAACACCCTAGAATTGTCGCTTCACATAACTTTATTTGTACAGCTCTGCTTGAGGATGAAAATATTATTGCAAAAGGAGGAGCTCAAGGAGTCTATTGCTTGGCGTTAAAGAGAGAAAAAATAAGCATTTCCTTAAAGGTGTTAACTGGTTCTGAATTAATTTGGCCACTATTAGTAGCTAAGCTACTACAAAAGTTAAATTATCATAATAAAGAAACGATTGATCGTTTGCTTAATATTCGATCAAACGAAATCTTCAATGATAATGGGAAAGTGGTTGGAGAAACAAAAATTCGATTATAAGAGGGGGAGCAATCAATGACAAATAAATGGATACGTCTAATGATATTACTAGGAATAATAGTAGTTGTATCAGCGTGTTCTTCAGATGCAAATAGTGATAATGATCAAGGAAATAAAGGTGAAGGCGATAAGGAATTAACCATTGCAATTGATCAAAATTTTGTTACATTGGATCCGCAAAATGCTGGAGATACCGTTTCAATTTTTGGTACAAGAGCAATGTATGAAGGGCTAGTAGGTTTTAATGAACATATGGAGATTGAACCTGTTCTAGCTGAAGATTATCAAGTGAGTGATGATGCTTTAACCTATACATTTCAGTTAAGAAAAGACGTGACATTTCATGATGGAGAACCTTTTAATGCTGACGCAGTAAAAGCTAATTATGAGCGTATTATAGATGAGGATAATGATTTACGTGCTAAAAGAAACCTTCAGTATGTGGAAAAACTTGAAGTTATAAATGAGTATGAAGTTGCGTTTATATTAAATCAACCATTCAGTGCCATGTTAAATAAATTTGCAATGGTGCCCTTTATAAGTCCAAAAGCACTTGAGGATGATGAAAAAGACATCGCGTTACATCCTGTTGGAACAGGGCCCTTTAAATTTGTTGAATGGAATCAAGGAGACTCACTTGTTTTAGAAAAATATAATGATTATTGGAATGCTGCCAATTCCGATGCAGAGAAGGTTACATTTAAGCCGGTCCCGGAAAACGGCTCTAGAGCTGCTATGTTAAAAACAGGAGAGGCGGATTTTGTTTATCCTGTTCCTCAACAAGATATAAAAGAATTAGAATCGAATAGCGATGTTGTGATTGAAAAAACACCATCTACAATAGCCAGATACGTTTCTATTAATACATTTAAGGAACCATTTAATAATGAAAAAGTGCGAAAAGCAATGAATTATGCAGTGAATAAGGATGCATATATAAAAGTAGTAAAGAATGGGTATGGCAATATATTAGACTCAACCATGTCAACGGAAACACAATACTATACAAAGCAAGAACCATATGAATTCAATTTAGAAAAAGCGAAGGACTTATTGACTGAAGCAGGCTATGAGAATGGGTTTGAGGCAGAGATCTGGGGGAATACAAGCTCAGAAACACTTCAAGGCATGGAATTTATTAAACAACAGCTGGCCGAGATTGGCATTGATGTAACGATTAAGTCAATGGAAGAGGGGACGCTATCTGATGAAATATACACGCCAGAAACACCAAAGGATGCAAAGGTACAAATGTGGTATGTAAGCTGGTCTCCTTCATCTGGAGATGCTGATGGAGCAACTCGCTCGTTGTTTAGTAGTGAATACTTCCCACCAAATGGCGCAAATACAGCATATTACAACAACAGCGATGTAAATACATGGATTCATGCAGCAAATGAAACTTCCAATATTGATGAACAGGAGGAAATTTATGCCAATATTCAAAGTACTGTTTATCGTGAAGCACCTTGGATCTTTTTAGCAACAGATACGATTCTATCAGGTCACCGTATAAACCTTGAAGGTGTTTATGTTTTACCTGACGGTTCTGTGAGCATTAAAAACGCGCAATTCAAATAAATAGGCTGCGGGAGCTGGTTGTTATCAGCTCCCTTTATTGGAGGTGTTAAAGCATATGTGGCAATACATAATTAAACGAGTGCTTGGACTAATACCACTTGTCCTTGTCGTCTCATTTGTTATCTTTATGTTTATTCATTTAATACCTGGTGATCCAGCTCGATTAATTGCTGGTAAAGAAGCAACATATGAAGAGGTACAGCAGATTCGTGAAAGTTTGGGCTTAGAAAAACCTCTATTCGTTCAATATTTTGATTATCTTAAAAGTCTTTTATCTGGTGATTTAGGTTATTCAATCCAGTCTGGTGCTCCTGTCAGTGAATTAATAGGAGAAAGAATTATGCCTACGCTTGGTTTGACCTTTCTGAGTATTGGATGGGCACTTGTCGTCGGAATTTTATTAGGGATTATTTCTGCTGTTTTTCGAAATAAGTGGCCGGATTATTTAGGGATGCTTACAGCAGTATCTGGTATTTCCCTTCCTAACTTTTGGGTGGGGCTAGTTCTTATTCAACTATTCTCTGTACAATTGGGGCTGCTTCCGACAGGGGGGGCTGATGGCTGGCAAAGTTATCTCATGCCATCGTTTGCGTTAGGTGCAGGAATTATGGCTATGATTGCTAGATTTACGCGGTCTTCATTGGTAAATACCTTGAAACAAGATTATATCCGAACAGGTAGAGCAAAAGGGCTAGGCGGTAATGCAATTATATTTGGGCATGCGTTAAAAAATTCTCTGATTCCTGTGGTAACAATTGCTGGTCTACAGTTTGGATTTTTATTAGGCGGTTCAGTAGTAGTAGAAACCGTTTTTAGTTTTCCTGGACTAGGTCGACTACTAATCGATTCCATCCAAATACGAGATTACCCAGTAGTACAAGCGGAAATTTTACTTTTTTCCTTACAGTTTATTTTGGTGAATCTGCTTGTTGATATCATTTATAGCTTTTTGAATCCGAAAATTCGATATGAGTAAGTGATTGGAGGGATATGGTACGTATGATACAAACAGAAGCTATAACACAGGAACAGTTAGATAAGCAAAGGCAAGGACGTCTATACAGCTTTTGGAAAGAATTTCGTAAAAAGAAGCCAGCGCTGTTTTCCCTATTTTTTATTGGATTTTTAGTTATTGTTATGATAATTGGTCCCTATGTTGTCCCCTATGATCCTGCTGCTCCAGATTATAATAAATTACTAGAATCACCATCATTACAGCATCTATTTGGAACGGATGCATTTGGGAGAGATATCTTAAGCAGACTTGCGGTAGGAGCAAGAATTTCGTTAACAGTAAGTATTTCTGCAGTTTTATTAGGAGCCATAGTAGGGACAGTGCTTGGCTTAATAAGTGGTTATTTTGGTAAATGGATGGATCGTTTAATTATGCGAATATGTGATGTATTATTTGCTTTTCCAGATCTGATTTTGGCAATTGGGATTGTAGCCATTTTAGGACCAGGTTTAAAAAATGTTGTTATAGCCGTGTCCTTTTTTAGTATCCCATCGTTTGCTCGAATCGTAAGAAGTGCAACGTTGGAGTCGAAGGAAATGCTGTTTGTAGAAGCTACAAGATCTATTGGAGCCAGCAATCGCCGTATTATATGGAAGCATATTTTTCCGGAAACTATTCCAACAATTATTGTTTATTTCACGATGAAGGTAGGTACCGCTATTCTAGCAGCAGCTAGCTTAAGTTTTCTAGGACTGGGTGCAGAGCCATCATCACCTGATTGGGGTGCAATGCTGAGTAAATCTCGAGATTATATTGATTCAGCATTTCATTTAGTCTTCTTTCCTGGGTTGATTATTTTTCTTACCGTACTTGCATTCAACGTATTGGGTGACGGACTTCGTGATGTATTGGATCCAAAGACAAAGGATTAATGAAAGGAGGGGTATAATGGAACGCCTACTTCAAGTGAATAATTTACAAACAGCTTTTCAAAATGAAGGCAGGCTGCAAACTGTTGTTCATGGAATTAGTTTTCATGTGAATAAAGGTGAAATAGTTGGAATAGTGGGAGAATCAGGGTGCGGAAAGAGCGTTACATCCTTATCCATTATGCGACTATTACATGATACGCCAGGTGAAATAATTAACGGAGAAATTATATATAAAGGGGAAAATTTGACGCAATTGCCGGAAAAGCAAATGAAAAAGTATCGTGGAAAGGAGTTATCCATGATTTTTCAGGAACCGATGACTTCGTTAAATCCGGTATTGAAAATTGGTAAACAATTAAGAGAATCTATTCAATTACATCTAAAGCTATCAAAGCAACAAGCACATGAACATGCAATAAATATATTAAAATCTGTCGGCATACCGCGTGCAAGTGACCTGATGACTGAGTATCCGCATCAATTGTCTGGAGGCATGAGGCAGCGCGTGATGATTGCGATGGCCATCTCATGTGAACCGTCCTTACTGATAGCAGATGAACCAACAACGGCATTAGACGTAACCATTCAGGCTCAAATATTGAATCTAATGAAAGATATTCAGCAAAAAAGCGATATGGGGATACTAATGATTACACATGATTTGGGGGTTGTCGCGGAAGTATGTGATCGAGTGATTGTCATGTATGCTGGAAGAGTTGTAGAGGATTCGACAGTTGAGGCGTTATTTGCTAGCCCCAAGCATCCTTATACAAAGGGATTAATCGACTCTGTTCCTAAAATTGGCAGTGGAAATCAACGCTTGTATTCTATTCCAGGTACGGTACCTAATCCAAAAAATATGCCAATAGGCTGCAAATTTGCTGCAAGGTGTAATGATGTTATGGACATTTGTACAAGGGAGGAACCAAATTTATTAGAGGAAAAAGGACATTCTTGTCGATGCTGGCTCTATCATGACCAGCAGAAAGAGGTGAACATATAATGAATAACGAGATTTTATTAAATGTAAAGCATGTTAAGAAATACTTTCCTCTTTCTAAGAAATGGTTTGTTGAAAAAAAGTATGTCAAGGCAGTAGATGATGTATCGTTTTTTATTAAAAAGGGGGAAACATTTGGGTTGGTAGGTGAATCTGGTTGTGGTAAATCTACGACTGGCCGACTTATTAATGGATTGATAAAAGCTGATACCGGAGAAATAAATTTTCAGGGAACGAACGTAGCAAATATATCGGAAAAATTATGGAAGCGATATCGAAAACCGATGCAAATGGTCTTTCAGGATCCGTACGCTTCCCTTAGTCCAAGAATGAAGGTTAAAGATATATTAATGGAACCTTTAACGATTCATTATCCAAAAATGTCAAAGCAAGAAAAAGAAATACTAGTAAAAGATTTACTTGAAAAGTGTGGAATTAGTGAATTTCATTTGTCAAAATATCCACATGAATTCAGTGGCGGGCAACGTCAAAGAATAGGCATAGCTCGTTCTCTCATTCTGAAACCAGAGCTAATTATTGCGGATGAGCCTGTGTCAGCACTAGATGTCTCCATTCAATCGCAAATTCTTAATCTGATGAAAGATCTACAGGAGGAGTTTGGGCTTACGTATTTATTTATCTCACACGATTTAGGTGTTGTAGAGCATATCAGCGATCGAGTTGGTGTTATGTATTTAGGAAGCTTAGTAGAGATTGCCACGAAGAAGCAAATATTTGCAGACCCCAAGCATCCCTATACCCAAGCATTATTGTCATCCATACCAAAGCCAGATCCAAAAGAAAAAAGGGAACCTATCATGTTGGAGGGAGAAATTCCAAGCGCCTCCAATCCTCCAGTAGGCTGCAAATTTCATACAAGATGTCCGTTGGCGATGGATATTTGTAAACAAAAAGTGCCTGAATTAAAACAAATTGAACAAGAGCAGCAAGTTGCTTGTCATCTATTTGATTAAACGGAATGGAGCAGGAAAATGGAAGGTAAATTTATTGTGGAGTAAAAGGAGTTTTTGTGTTGAATATAAATGTTGTTATGATCGAAAATCTGGATGAAAAAGCCCCATTCATTATTCAAAAACAAATGATTTTTTATGGACGAACGCATTTAATTCAAGTGAATAATACGTTTTATTTAACTGTAGGTATGAATAAGACGGAGAAAACTATGGAAGACATCCGTTTTTTAGGGGGAGAAACTAGAAAGGCAATTGACACCTATGATATTACAAGTGTATCCATAAACTTTGATAGGCTGTTTAAGCATTATACCTCATATTCGAATAAAGACATTGTCGTCTCATTTATGGAGGGGTGGTATTTAGCTGGGTATTCGTTCCTCACCTATCAAATGCGTGAACCAGAGCACGAAGTCTCTCTGCAACTGGGAACACAAGCTTACGAGTATTACGCTGAAGTTGCAAGAGTACGTGCCAATGCCGTCTGTATTGCTAGAGATTTATGTAATGAACCTGCGAATAAATTAACCCCAAATACATATGTTAAGAAAATTAGATCGATCTTTCATGATTCACCCGTCCATGTGGAAATATTAGAATCAGAAGAGGATTTATTAAAGCATGGATTAGAGGCAACTGCAATAGTAGGTAAAGGAAGTTCTCGTTCGCCGAAGTTTGCTGTTCTCACTTTAAAGAATAGTAACGTATCACATATAGGGTTAGTTGGAAAGGGAGTTACTTTTGATTCTGGGGGAACAAATAGTAAGATTGCAAGTGATATTGGGGAAATGAAAATGGATATGGGGGGGGCAGCTGCTGTCATTGGAGCAATGAAACTATTAGCTGATATGGAGAGCCCTGTTCATGTAACTGCTGCAGTACCGATCGTGGAAAATGTTTGTGGTAAAGATGCTTTTTTACCTTCTGATGTGATAAAGTACAGAAATGGGCTTACTGTTGAAGTAGGAAATACAGATGCAGAAGGAAGACTAATAGTAGCAGATGGAATCTTATATGTTCAAGACTTAGGTGCAGATACAATCATTGATATTGCTACACTTACTGGTACCATCGGCCAAGCGCTTGGGCTAAAGGTAGCAGGTATATTTAGTAATCGAGAAAATGAGCTTTGGAAGTATAAAGAATTAGGTGACAAAACTGGTGATCACGTGTGGCCAATGCCGGTTATTAATGATTATCAGTATTATTTACAAAGCAATACTGCTGATTTTTCGAATATGAGCACTTCGAAATTCGGCGGTGCGATTACTGCAGCGTTGTACCTGAACAACTTTATTCAAGAGGAGAAAAAATGGATTCATATAGATATGGCAAATACAGTTAGACCATGGAGAGAAATAGGTTATTATGTTTCTGGAGCATCTGGCTTTGGCGTACGCCTGTTAACAGAATTAATTCTAGAAGAGGTTGGTAATAAGACATGAAACTTGAAGTAATAGTAAATAACGGTATAGAAGCAATCCAAGCAGAAGCATTAGGTGCTGATCGATTAGAGTTAGTATCAGCTATAAATGAAGGAGGACTGACTCCCAGCTACGGTACGATCAAACAGGTGTTAAACAGTGTATCCATCCCTGTCCAAGTAATGATACGTCCGCATAGCTATCATTTTTGTTATTCAAACAATGATATGGAAATAATTTGTGCTGATATTGAACAATTACTGGATTTAGGAGGAAATAGAATAGTGTTCGGTGCGTTAACGGAAGATAACAAAGTGGATACGACTATACTTGAGAAAGTAATTACCATTGATTCTAGTTTGGATATTACATTTCATAGAGCCTTTGATGAAACAGCTTCGTTAACCGATGCATACCGCACGCTGAACAATTATAAGAATGTGAAAAGGGTATTAACGTCAGGTGGAGCAGCTAATTGCGATAACGGTAAAGAAATGCTAAAAAAATTGGTTGAAATGGAAGCAGATTTGAATGGACCAAAAATTATGCCTGGTTCAGGTTTAACGCCATATAATATCAAAGAGATACATGATGCCGTACAGGCTGATAATTATCATTTTGGTAAAGCTGTAAGAATAGACAATGATTTTAAGTATGGATTTGATAAAGCAAGTATGGAGCAAATAAAACAAATAGTAAAAGGGTAGGGAGGAAAATGAATGACATCTACGTTGGATTGGCCAGACAGATACGGGGATCCATCATGGTTTCTTCAGGATCGTTTTGGTATGTTTATACATTGGGGATTATATGCACTAAAAGCAAAAGACGAATGGGTAATGACACAAGATAAAATAGCAAAAAAAGAATATGAAAAGCTTGCAAATCAATTTAATCCAGATTTAGCGGATCCATATGAGTGGGTTGCTCAGGCAAAACAAAGTGGGATGAAGTACATTGTATTAACAACGAAGCATCACGATGGCTTTTGTTTATGGGATAGCGCGTATACAGATTATAAAATTACGAATACAGCCTATGGGAAAGATATCGTAGCTGAATTTGTAGCGGCATGTCGTAACGAAAATATAAAAATTGGTTTTTATCATTCACTTATTGATTGGCATCATGAACATTATACAATTGATGGACTACATCCACAACGTGATGATGAGGCTGAGCGATCGAGAGAAAGAGATATGGTTGTATATCAAACGTATTTATATAATCAAATAGAAGAGCTTGTTACTAAGTATGGTAGAATTGATTATTTTTGGTTTGATTTTTCCTACGATGATCGAGATTGGGGTTGGTCAAAGGGCAAAGGACCAGCTGATTGGCAAGCTGAAAAATTGGAGAATATGATTCTTAACTATCAGCCTCATATTCTATTTAATAATCGATTAGGGCTAGATCGAGGAGTGTATACACCAGAGCAATATCAACCAACAGAACCATTATATACAGATAATGGGAAGAAACGTATTTGGGAAGCATGTCAAACGTTAAATGGCACCTGGTGTTACAATCCAACTAATTTACATTATAAATCCGCAGAAATGCTCATAAAGCTTTTGATCGATACCGTCTCGAAGGATGGTAATTTACTGTTAAATTTTGGACCTACAGCAAGGGGGAATTTTGACTCAGCCTCCACGGATATTTTGAATGCGTTGCAAACATGGATGAATGATCATCACGATGCTATTTATGGTACAGGTGCAAGCTATATGGAATGTCCGCAGGATTGTAGACTTACTCAAAAGGGGAATCGTTTGTTTATTCATATATTCTCGTGGCCGTTTCGTACGATTCATCTGAAAAATTTAGGCAATGTGAAATATGCTAGATTTCTTCATGATCATAGTGAGGTACCTGTAGTAGTTTATCAAGATTCGAACATATTCCATCATGATATGCCTGTAGTTGCTAAAAACGAGACAGTGTTGGAGTTACCTGTTATAAAACCTAAAGTAACTGTACCGGTAATCGAGGTTTGTCTAGGTGAATAGGAGAATTCGCTCTTTCTATATAAAAACCTGTTGCTTTTTGCAAACAGGTTTTTATTTTGTGAATTATTTTTTCAATAATTAAAATTTTGTTCTCGCAATCTTTCGTTACCTATTAAAAAGTTGTTGGAAATGATAATATGTGTTTAATTGTTCCTCACTGGTGGTGTAGGGAACAAATGTCCACCCCATATTCTTTAAAAAATCTTCATAGTTTTCTTGTATTTTTAACTGTTGTAAAGCCATTTCTACATGAATATCTCTTACATGTTGGTCTTGCATCATCAGAGCAGATATAAAATTATCATTTGCCATACTTTTTGCTGAAGTATGGGCTTCAGTGGCAATCCATTTATCATTTTTAGTGGCTGTACTATGTTTTACATTTTGATCAGAATGGGTATTATCCATTGATGGTAATTTAACTGGCTGCTGGTGATAAGGATTTATTAATGCAAGCATTACTAAAACATGAGCATACATCACATTTGATTGTAGCTTAAGAATATTTTTTAACTGGCTACTATTAGCGATGGCAAAGTACATGTTTAATTTACAAAGTTCCCCTTCGTGTGCAGCTAAATGTTCAGACATTAATCCAAGATCAATAGCTGGTAAACGTTCCATTGCATACCTCCATCCATATCGTCTTTATGCTATACCATATGATAGGGAACGAGATTATGTACAATGTCCCATTTTCATAGCTATAGATATTCCATATTTACAAAGGGATCTTTGGCATCGAGTTCTCCTTTAATTCGCTTTGCGTTTAGGTCTTTTCCATACAGCCATTTTTGAAAATCTATAATAAGCGGTTTTCTGTCTCCGCCAAGCGCAAACCATGCTTTTAAATCATTAGAAAAATAAGCAGCGGTATGTAATGTTCCTGCCCATGCTCCATATTTCTTAGAAAACACGCCTTTATCAGTATCATTTAACATTCGAAAGGCATGATAAGGATCAACAGCATGCTGCTGCTGTGAATAGATTGCTTCATAACGTTGATATGAGTCATCCATTCGATAACGGTTCTCTTCTACTAAGTGCTCAAAGTGGTTTGTACAAATATTGGATTGTCGTATTGCGACTGCTCGCGGAGATGCTTCAACAATGCTGGACTTCCCGAGCCCATCCATTAAAACATAACTAAAGGAGTGGCGGTGCGGTATTTCTTTTAGTAATGTTATTGCCTCTTCCAGATTAGCGCAGCTTTCTAACACAATTCTGCCAATCATATTACAAAGAAAACCATCTGCAGATTTTTTTCGATTAATGAAATTATAACCCATAGCAAGACCTTTCTCATTAATTCCATCTGTGCGCCCAGTAATTTGCATAGTTGGTCCTATGGTAGCGTAGCCATTATCATTTGGCTGATACATAACATAACGCCCCTCATAAGTAGAAGGGTCATTATCATAGTTGCGAATCATATAATGTGATCCTGTGAAAATAGAACAGCCACTTCTAATAAATTCCAAATAGTAGCCACCAAAATCTTGGACGGCTTCCTTGATCGTCAGTTGTAACGCATCGGCTAAACCTTGTAGCTCATCCCATATTCTAGGTGCAAAATAAAGGAGCATTTCTTTCACTGTATCAAGTTGAATAATGAAATGGCGTCGCTTCTGTGATTCCCACTGTTTTTTTCGATTAACTAAAATAGGTGTTTGTTTAAGAATTTCACCTTGATAATACCCGAAGTCATAATGGCTACCGCGGTATTCTACAACGTCACTAAAGACGGTCTTCATTTTCGTATCTCCTTTACTGGATAAATAGCGCATTAATCATGCATGTTGAGTGTACTTTATATCTTATAAAATAGATATAAATATGCACCGTATTTAAACTGGAGATGGACAAAAGGATATGCTGTAATTTCAGCCTAAAATATTCATTTCGTAAGTAAATTAGTTCTATTGACGTATTACAGGATGATACAAACAGAAGTAGGCTGGGACGAAACTAAAATAGCTAAACCAAAAGCCGAACGATAAAAAATGTTCATACGATGCGCAGTCAAAATACGTAGACTCCTTGAAAAAGAAGAGCGCTTTTCTGCCTGCGATGTATCGCTTCTGAAGGCTTCCTTATCTTACGGCAAAAGTACGACTGAAGATCCTACAGGAAAGCGAAGCATTTTGACTAAGCGATGAATAAACTACCGAGATCCAAAACAAAAACCCAACCTTATCTAAAATATTCAGATGAAGTTTGGGTTATTCATCGCTTAAAAATTCTTGCGTCACAGCCACAGATAGCGATTTTTCTATTTACTTTCGTTTTTTCTGTTCAATTGTATTAAATTCATTCTCGCTTGCAAATTCTACGTGATCCTGTTGTTTATTATGTTTGTTTCTGTTATTTTGCTTATTCTTATCTTTATTGCGATTTTTGTTTTCCTCAGACATGTAAAAACCTCCTTATTCGTTTAGATAGTTTAGCGATGCCCAAAGCATAAAAAATTATGTATCACTATACGAAATAACGATAACGATAACGTAATAACGCTTTATTATACTATGTTGAATTAATTTTTAAGCTTTTTCCTCTAGTCAAAGCTAGTGAATCTCTTCGTGTGATATAAACGTTTTGCCATTTGAGAAGCTGTTACTACATGGAGGTTCATTATTTCGATCGTACCAATAAATAGGTCTATTATCCAGATCTTCTCCGTTAAATTCGGACCAATATGCATAGCGAATTATTGACAGTAATCTGCATAGCAGTTATCATAATGAAATAAATCTGACTAATTTCATCAGAAAAGGGTGTTTTGGATGTCGACAAAGATTCAACCAATCAGAGAAGTAAAAGATCCAATTCCTAAAAATACAACGAAGTTAAATAAACCACAAATTTCTTTAATTATTGGGGGGATACTGGTAGGAGCGATTCTGCTAATCTACTTATTCGCTAAGCAACCTATTACTCAGCCGTTACTGTTAATAATCGGGCTATTGCTTGGTTATACGTTATTCCATGCGCGTTTTGGCTTTACTTCCGCTTTTAGAAGATTTATGTCAGTAGGTAATGGGCAAGCACTACGTTCACATATGCTCATGCTAGCAATTGCAGTGACATTATTTGCACCTATTTTAGCGTTTGGTCATTCCTTCTTTGGTGGAGAAGTCGCTGGCTACGTATCACCAGTAGGTATAAGTCTATTAGTAGGCGCCTTCATGTTTGGAATAGGGATGCAACTTGGTGGTGGTTGTGCTTCAGGAACATTATATGCTGTTGGTGGGGGACGATCCGTCATGTTTGTAACCTTACTTTTCTTTATTATCGGTTCCACCATTGGAGCGAAGCATCTCCTGTTTTGGACAGAAGAATTACCAGCTTTTGAACCTATTTCATTAGCAACCTCAACAGGACTTGGGTATGGTGGTGCTTGGATTGTATCCATTGCATTATTTGGATTAATCGCTTGGATTACGTTTAAAGTGGAAAGAAAAAGAAAAGCACCTAAGATGGCACCTGTTCCTTCAACAAACGGTTGGAAACGTATCTTACGAGGTTCTTGGCCATTATTTGTAGCAGCTAGCATATTAGCTATATTAAATGCTCTTACACTACTTACGCGTGGAGCTCCATGGGGAATTACATCAGCATTTGCGCTATGGGGTTCTAAGGTAGCACAATTCTTTGGTGTCGACGTTGCTAGTTGGGGCTATTGGCAGGGAGCAAATGCTCAGGTACTAAAATCGTCTATATTCACAGACTCTACCACTGTACTAAATTTAGGTGTTATTCTTGGTGCGTTTCTTGCCTCAGCAGCTGGTGGGTTATTTAAATTTACAAAATTAAACTTCAAAAACGTAGTAGCTTCTATGCTTGGAGGGCTATTAATGGGCTATGGAGCTCGCCTTGCATTTGGCTGTAATATTGGCGCTTATTTTGGAGGGATAGCTTCTTTTAGCCTACACGGTTATGTCTGGGGGATCTTAGCATTAGCTGGTACATTTTTAGCCCTATACCTTCGACCATTATTTGGATTATCAGTCCCAAAATCAAAGGATTCCTTTTGCTAAATGAATGGTGTAAAAGTTAAAAACTGTCGCTTGATAGGATATCACTACAAGCGGCAGTTTGTTGTTTTCTGAAGAGAACTTAGAAGAAAACTTAAAGTGATGTGGCTTTTTGACCAGGAATTTTTTCCCTTTTATTTTTACTCTATTCTTATATACTCTTAACCATAGATTAATAGTTTCTCTGTAAAATCTGTAATGGAGTCCAAATACAAATGAGGAGGAATTGTTTTGATCAACAAAAGGTGTGGGAAAAGATTACTAACCTTAACAGTTATCACTTCTTTAGTACTTGGTAGTTTTATAGCTGCAGGTCAAGAGGTGGAAGCGAAGAGGCATTATCCTAGTCAAGCAAAAGTCAAAAATGTCATCTTTATGATAGGGGACGGCATGGGGCCAACATACAATACAGCATATCGGTCATTTAAGAATAATCCATCGCCTTATCTGGAGGAAACTGCTTTTGATCAGCATTTAGTGGGAATGCAGCAAACCTATTCTTGGGATTCAGAAGAGAGTATTACAGATTCAGCGGCAGCTGCAACTTCGTTATCCTCTGGGATTAAAACATATAATGGTGCAATTGCCGTTAATATGAAAAAGAATGAAGTAAAGACAGTATTAGAAGAAGCAAAAGATAGAGGAAAAAGAACAGGACTTGTTTCTACATCACAAGTAAATCATGCTACTCCAGCCTCTTTTGGAGCTCATGATAAGTCACGTCATAATTATAATGATATTGCTGATGATTATATAGATGAAAAAGTAGATGGTAAGCATAAAGTGGATGTTATTTTAGGAGGGGGTATCTCCTATTTTGAAAGAAAGGATCGCAATCTAGCAGAAGAATTTCAAGATGCCGGATATAGCTATGTAAATACAAGAGAAGAATTAGTAGCTGATACGAATAAGCAAATCTTAGGTTTGTTTGCTCCGGTTGGGCTAGATAAAGCAATTGATCGACCACAAGAGCAGCCATCTCTAGAAGAAATGACGGATACAGCAATAGATCGCTTGAGCACAAACAAAGATGGTTTCTTTTTAATGGTAGAAGGCAGTCAAATAGATTGGGCGGGTCATGATAATGATATCGTTGGTGCGATGAGTGAAATGAAAGACTTTGAGAAAGCTTATGAAAGAGCGATTGATTTTGCAGAAAAAGACAAGCAGACGTTAGTAATCACTACTGCTGACCATTCTACTGGTGGTTTGGTGATGGGGGTCGATGGAGAATATAAATGGGATCCAACACCCTTGAGAGCAGCTAAACGTACTCCTGATTTTATGGCAGCTGAGATTAGTGACGGCAAGGATGTTAAAGAGGTTTTGGATCAATATATTGACTTGGATCTAACAGCGGAAGAAATAGAATCTGTAAAAAAAGCGGTTGAAACTGACGATACAACAGAAATTGATAATGCGATTGAACGAATTTTTGATGTGCGTTCTGGTACTGGATGGACAACTGGCGGACATGATGGTGTAGATGTAAATGTATATGCTTATGGTCCACAGGCAGATCAGTTTATTGGCTTAAATGATAACCATGAGGTTGGGCGCAAGGTGATGGATATATTAAAAAATATTCGAAGCGCCAAGCCATAACCTAAATAACTATGTATACCATGATCCCGTTACTTAAGCAGCGGGATCATTTACATAAATGGAGGCAGGAGGGGCTTAGATTAATGATTAAATGGTTACTTATGCTGATAGCTATTCTAGTTGTATTTGGTTGTGCTAGGCATGATGAAAACGCGGAAGCAGAAAATGGTGCTGTAAATTCTGAACAAAAAGGAAAAGGGATGCAAGCAATAAAAGAGGAAGAGAAAGAAGTTGATCAATATATAAATAATCCACAGGCACCTGATACGAGGTCATTGAAAGAAATTGGTGATACATATGAAGATGAAGATGGCAAGGTTACTTTAGTAGCAAGCGCAGACGATAGTAAAAGACTAGAAATTGGACCAATTGAGCTCACATATAAGAATTTGAAGGTGATGGAATATAGACCTGCTCTTCATTTGATAGATTACTTCCATCAATTCACTCATCATGAAGATAGATTTAATTACTTGAAGCTACAAGTAAAGATTCAGAACAAAAGTGAACAAACGATTAATGTTGCACCTGTATCGGTATTGGAGACGAGTGAAGGGGAACTAAAGGGTTTTGAAGATGATTTTTATCTACAAGAACTTCATGGAAAGCTATCACCTGGACAGGTGAAAACAGGTGAACTTGCATATATTCTTGAGAAATCAGATCCAGAACAGTTAAACTCCATTTCAATAACGACAAGTGATGTGTATGAAGACAATAAACAACAAGCAATAGAAAAGGGAAAGAAAGTGGAACTGGCGTTTTAAATTATCTATGCTTACCTCACGTTAACAGGCAGTAAGACAATTTCAAGATATTCACGGGTATTCCAACGTAGAAAGAATTCGTGAGCCTTCTTCGTACGTTAGCGCAAGAAGGCTCACTATCTACCATGGATAGCAAAGAATATTTTCCCAGCAGCTCGTAGCACGAACTATTTTCAACCTGTTTGTTTTTTTATAGATTAATATGCTGGTTTTCTAAGCGTCCTATTGGTTGTTAGGATCTATTACTTTAAATGGCCGCATCATATCATAGTCCTCATGCTCTAAAATATGGCAATGCCAAACGTATTTTCCAGTATAAGGTGCGAATTTACTTATTACTCTTGTAATCTGTGCTGAGGGAGCTGAAATTGTATCTTTCCATCCTTTTTCGTTTGGCTGAGGAGGAGCAGGTGAGTCCGTGTAGATAATCCTTCCATCCTTATTATAGTGCGCCAAATCAAAAGCTCTCCTATCTAATAATTGAAATTGAACAAGGTGTATATGGATAGGGTGGCTGAAACCGGTAACATTTATGATTGACCAGATTTCTGTTGAGCCTAATTCTGGTGTCTCAGTAATTGGATCTCCCCACTTTTTATTATCTAATAGTAGCAGTGGTCGCCCGTAGTCATCATTTAATCCTATGAGTTTTAGATTACGAACCGCTTTAATTTTATTTTGTTTGAGAGAGGGTATGGTTGATAAGTAGGTTGGAATAATAGTATGGTCTCGTTGTTTTAGTGGTAGTTGCACTCTAAATTGCATGATCTCGTTTGTTTCATCATCTGGATCAGCATTGGGTCCAAGGTCATTTTTCAAAATAATAGAGTTCTCTTTATACTTGCTGAAATCAACAATTACATCAACACGTTCAGCTGGCTCGATATTTATCGTATTTGCCTTAACCGTATTGGGGAGAAAACCTCCGTCTGAACCAATTTGATATAGGGGGGCACCAGAACTAAGGTATAATTGATATCCCCTTGTATTCGACGCGTTAAGAATCCGAAAACGATATTTCCTTGGTTCTACTTCAAAATACGGCCATATTTTACCATTAACGAGTATTTTATCACCAATAAATGCAGGTGAAATAGATGGATTTGGTGTGTTCGTAGTGGGATTATTAGGCTGTGCTGGATAGTAAAGAGATCCATCTTCATTAATGGTACGATCCATGATAATGAGTGGAATTTCATAAGGACCGTTTGGAATATTCATTTCTCTCTCCTTACCTCGAATAATGTACATTCCGGCAAGTCCTGCATACACATTTAATCTCGTAATCCCCATAGCATGGTCATGATACCAAAGTGTTGTAGCACGCTGTTTGTTTGGATAATGATACACTTGCTGTTGGAATGCAGGCCCTACTTTCTTAAAATCCTTTGTAAACCAAGCTTCAGGGTAGCCATCACTTTCTGGGGTAGTTACACTACCGTGTAAATGAGTTACTGTTCGAACTTCTGGTTGATGAGCTAAATGATGAATGGATTTATCAACTGGCAGTAAATGTTTATCAGGAAGGTTGTTTATCCACTTAATATGCATTTGATTACCTTGATCAGTATCAATCGTAGGTCCAGGAAATTGTCTGTTATATCCCCATAATGTTGTCGGTCTTAAATCACGATGTAGTTTTTGTCTGAATTCTTCCATCCTTATTTCTAAATAAGAATAATCTTTTCCTTTTATTGATTTCATAATAGGCAATTTATCAACAAATTTTGTTAGCTTCAAATAAGAACCCCCTTCGCAAAATTCGGGTGATAATACAGTAGATGTAAAGTAATGGTGTAAAGGTTGGGCGTTCTTCCTAATTCGTCATTTTCATTTTATCCCGCATATAACTGGCAGTAAAATCCTCACATCAAGCAATAGTGAATGCAATATGGGTAAGTGTGGATCAACTGCCAGTAAATGTCCGATTGGTTTAAAGGACTTTAGGTCATACCCTTGTGGTACTACCAATCCGTGGGGGATAAACGCCCTTCCACGGATTGAAGTTTCACACTCTCTATATACACATTTACATGCATGGTGATTATTATCTCTTATATATTTAAATAGAAATATACGATTATATTTATCGTGACTATTACGCTACAATTGAATTAACATGCAGATGATAAGGAGCTGTTTACTATGAATTTTCATGAGTTAGAGCACAAAGAGATGTATGCAACGAGAGAAGCAGATTCTTCATGGATAAATATTGTAACAACTTTAATGAATCAACCTGCTTCACGTATTCGTGCTGCTGATATTGGTTGTGATGGCGGAATTTATGCCAAAGCGTTGGCAGAAATGGGCATACCCACCGTTATTGGTATTGATTTTTCAGATGTAATGTTAACAGCTGCCAAGCAGAATTGTCAGAATTATTCACAACTATCATTTAAAAAAGGTAATGCGTATAGTACAGGTTTACAAGAAAGTAGCGTTGACCTCGTTCTACAAAGAGCGCTCATTCATCATTTGAAGGATTTACCGGCTTGCTTTCGTGAGGCATATCGAATTTTACAAAAAGATGGAGTGTACCTTATTCAAGATAGGACGATAAGCGATTGCTTGAGAGATGGCGATACTAAACATATTAGAGGGTGGTTATATTCGCTATTTCCCCGGTTAATTAATTATGAAGAAAAAAGACGATTCTCGAGTGATGTGATTATAAATTCATTAAAAGATGCGGGATTTAAAGATATCGAAGAGCTACAATTGAAGGAAACTAGAAAAATATACCCTTCTAAAGAACTTTTATTTACGGATATTAGAAGAAGAAATGGGAAAAGTATTCTTTATCAACTGTCTGATCAAGAAATTGAAAAATTTATATCCTATTTAAATACAATTTTAAAAACAGCAGGAGAAATTACGGAAGTAGATTATTGGACGATCTGGAAGGCAGTAAAATAAATAATATATACTCATAAAAGAATCGATGAACGTTCTCACCGATTCTTTTAGAATTATCCAATATGCATGCTTATACTCCGTAGAAGGAAATGTATCGTTTCCTTCTGCCTAATAACACAATTAATTATAAAGAACAGCCGGCTTACGGACAAAAGGTTATATAGTTAATGAGACGAAAGATCATCTTTAATCAAACTATATACATAATGATCCACATATGTATCATACAGCCACTCTGCTTTTCTTAATTGTCCTTCTCTATGAAAACCAAGTCGCTGCGGAATAGCGGCACTTCTAATATTCTTCGTTGCTACCCGAACTTCGATTCTATTTAATTGTAACTCTAAGAAGCAATAGTTGATTATAGCTTTGCATGCACTTGTAATTAATCCTTTTCCTTGAAACTTTTCCCCTAGCCAGTAACCAATTGATGTAGAGCGATTTCCCCAATCAATATGATGAAGGCCAATCACTCCAGCTAATTCTCCCTTATACCATATTCCTAAGTGTAACCCCGTATTATTGCTGAACTGTTTCAGTGCACTGTCAATGAAGGCTAAGGAATGTTCGACAGTCTGTGTTTGATCAATCCATGGTAGCCATTTTCGAAGATGATTTCTTGATTGATCGGTTAAATAAAATAAGTGGTTTGCATGACGGTGTTCTAACAATTGTAAACCTGCTTCAGGGCTCAGCTGATGATAAAACATAGTCGCTTTCTCCTTTCCTATTTACCTAACATGCTCTGCATGCTAAGCTTTAACTACTTCTATTGTAACGGAATGGATGGCAGTTAGGGGGAGATCTTTATGAATATGGATGAAACGTTGCAAAACATTGTTCATGCTTTCCAAACATGTTTAGGGGAAAAACTAGATGGTATTTATTTACATGGTTCGTTAGCTATGGGGTGTTATAATCCGCTTCATAGCGATATAGATCTATTAGTTCTTGTGGGAAAACAACTATCGTTGGATGAAAAGAAGCATATAATTAAACAATTGATCGACTTAGAAGATAGGTTTGCTGTACGTATAGAAATGAGTATGATGTTGCAATCCACCTTATACCCTTTTTTATATCCAACTCCTTTTGAATTACATTATTCCATGGACCATAAACATTATTATTTACAGAATGAAAACTACCTATGTGCTAATGGTAAAGACTATGATTTAGCAGCGCACATTGTCGTAACCCTTGAACGAGGAGTTACATTATTTGGTGAAGCTAAGCAGCTAGCTTTTCCTGCCATTGATCATACAATATACCTTTCTTCCATTATGAAGGATATCGAAGATGCCTATATTGAAATTCGCAACGCACCTGTTTATTATAGTCTGAATTTATGTCGTGTACTTTATTACTTGAGGGAAAGTGTTGTATCGTCTAAGCAAGAAGCAGGTGAATGGATGCTAGCACAGCTAGCTGATGAAAGAGAGGATTTACATATGGTAGTAGCTCATTCCTTAGCTGATTATTCTTTAAATAAGCAAAAACATGCATGGGATGTTTCTGCATTACAGTTATTTGCTGCATATATGCTTCGTGCTATTGATAGACAATTGGAGAACATAACGTAAATGCTTACCACTAATGTAGAAAAGAAATACAAAGAAAAGCCCTTATTCATATACTCCCTTTGTCTCTAGATGGAAATCAACCGTAATCTTATGAAGTGATTCAGCTTTTAATGGATACTTGGCTAAATCTTTTGGTTTAACTCGTTGATGGAATAGCTTATTCTTAATGTTATATACGTCAACTCCTTTATTAATACCATTTAAGTATGTTTCGGTTATTTCTTTTTTTATTTGTTTCTTTACTAATTTTTCAATTTTCTTGACTGAAAGTTGCTCCTCCATGTCAGAAAGTGACCCTACAGCTTTCACATGGATGGAAAATTGAAAATCGCTTCCCTTTTTCTCTACACTAAATTCCACATGGGGCTTCATAATTCGAACTGTTCCTTTAATTTGATCATCTTCTACAACATCTATTGTTGTATTTTTCGTATCATTATTGGTCCAGCGAAGTCCTGGTAGTTCATCATGGGATAACCATTCCTTGCCCTTCCCATTATGAATGGGAAATACACCATTCACCTTTAATGTCTTTTTAGGCTTAGGTTCCACGACAGATTCCTTCCAATCTGTTTCATCGATAGAAAGAGCAGGTAATAATGCCGTTCCTCCAGGCTCTTTGTAGATGGAAACAAATTTATGCATGCGGATCGGCCTAATATAGGAGTTAATAGTATACGTATCCGTGGGCTTATATAAAATGGTGTAGACAGGTGGTAGTTGAAAGAATCCTGTAGCACTTAGGATATCGTCAATCGATTCTTTTGTTCCAAACATCCAAGGAGTGTAACGAAATTGCCCGTTTTTTCGTAATGACTGCTCCGCACGTGTAACTCCTTTCTCAATTACAGATTGCGTATAAATAACAGCACCAACATGCGCCCAATTAATCATTTGCTGTGACGTATGATATAAATTATTAACAGCATCATTAACTGTTTTCCCTTTAGCCCTACCAATGTAAAGAGGAACTTGCTGAGCGGGTTTATTAACATCTTGCTTTGCTACATTGGAAAAGTCTAAAATTTGCACATAAATAATATAGTTTTCATCTTGATAGTCAATTGCCATAGCGGTTGCGTAATTAACCTCGCCAATTTCTTTTTCATCCCAACAACCACTTAAAACGAGTAATAAGAAACTAATTAAAAGTAATTTTTTGATACGCTTCATTATTTATCAGCCTGCCTGTCTGCATCATTCGTATCCAAAATTAATGCTCGTTCATTTTGTTTAACAACAGGGTCTTTTACGACGGCTTTCACAAAATCTTTTTTAGAGAAAGGAGAAACTGGGCTTAAATAAGGAACACCAAATGATTCGAGTTTTGCAAGGTAGCCAAGTGTAAGGAAAACACTAATGAAAAATCCAAACATACCAAATAAGGATGATAGAAGAATTGATCCGATTCTAATTATGGAAACCGTGCCAAAGAGTGCCTGATTTCCTAATGTAAACGTAGCAACTGCCGTAATAGATGAAATAACTAGCATCGTTGGAGAGGTTAAACCGGCACGAATGGCTGCATCTCCTACGATGAGACCACCTACTACGGCTACGGTTTGACCAACTGGTTTCGGTAATCTTACTCCTGCTTCTCTAAATAATTCAAATAATCCAAGCATTAAGAGTAACTCTACTGTCGTATTGAATGGAATACCTAATCTTGAAGCAGCAATTGTAGCTAATAGTGGAAATGGTATCTGGTCAACATTATAAGCAGATAGCGATACCCAAAAAGCTGGTAAGAAGATAGACAGCATAAACCCAACAAGTCTAAGAAACAATTCAAACGTAGCATAATAATACGGTGTATGCTCATCCTCAGAAGTATTTAAAAATAATCCTAAGTTGCCAGGAGCAATAATTACATTTGGTACATTATCAATAAAAATGGCGAACCTACCTCTTGCTAAGCTACTTACAACACCATCTGGACGAGATATTGATTGCATAAGGGGAAATAAGGAATAATGAGATTCACCAAGAATACCTAATAACTGATTATCACTTAACAAGATATCAATATCTATATGATTGAGCCTTTTTGTAACTTCATTTATCATATCTTTATTTTGGATATCGCTAAAATAAACTAATTCTACCTTCGTATTACTTCTTTTTCCAATTACAAATGATTTTGAAGTAAGCGAGTTGGTCTTTAAGCGCTTGCGAACTAGTGCTACGTTAGAGCTTATGTCCTCAATAAATGCATCTCTAGGTCCACGTAAAGATACTTCTGCATTCGACTCTTCAGGTGAACGCTTTGGTGGATTCGAAGTATCAAAGAAATAAATATGGTCTGATATTATGAATGCTGAATAGCCGTTAAATATTTTTTCTGGAAGGGTTTGACCGATATTGACCTCATCTTTAGACCACTTTATTTTTTTTGAGCAGTTTATATGTTCTACACCCTTTAGACCATTATGATAATAAATTTCTTGTATTTCAGGTAAAATACTGTTTATTAATAAACTATGTTCAATCATACCGTTGCAGTAAATCACTAACATCGGTTCTTTGTGCTTTGGATTATATAAGAGATGGTTTTCAATGGAGACATCCGAAGAATCTCGAAATAAGTCTCGTATATAGTTTTCTTTTGATTGCTTTTTATTTTTTCGCATGTATAGACATCCTATTCTTCGATAATTTAATCAGGAGTGCGATCGTGCAAGTGATTACAACACCAAAGATACTGCTGCCCAAGTAATAATAGTTAGATAAAAACTTCAAAAATGCCTCATCCGAAATAGGGGCTAACATAAACAGTAAATAGATGAAGCAGATAAAAGCTTGTATAAATAGCCGTTTCTTTTTATTAGTAATGTTAAAGGCTTGGGTAATGAGATATAAGATGATAGCTAAACGGATAAAAGCGCCAGATAACCATTGGTAAATAGATAAAAAATCCAGATGGTTAAAATAGTTTCCAATACCAACAATTCTCCATTGAAAAAAGGCTGGATAACGAATTTTTGCTGCCTCTTCAACGCCAAAAGTAGCTATTGTCCCAAGTAAGGGGCCGGTAGTTAAGATAGATAAAAATAAGATAAGAAAAACTAAATGCTTGAATTGGATTGATTTTGTAACCTGATGTTGAAGTAAATACAATAAAAATAATTCAATAACGGAACCAAATGCGAACAAAGCACCGTGGAGGACGTCTCCCCATCCATTTTCAACCAGTACTGGTGCCACAAGTCGGTAGTTTTTATCGGGAATAGTACCAATTGCTACGAACATACCGAAAAGAATTACTAGAGGTAGCAGAACGCCTGCGCAGATACCAATAACGTTTAGCTTACAATAAGATATATAGAGCGATGCGCCTAAAGTAAACAAGGTGATAACAAGGATTGGTGTAAAAAACAAATACGTTTCATCTGTCCACATAACGGTTTCCTTTAAGGTTATCCAGCCCATAATTAGAAGAAATATAATAATTAAAATAGCAATACCATAACTTAGCGTTTTAGAATAGTTAGAAGATAACCATTGAAATAGCGATTGATCTTGAAACTGCTTTGTAACATAAAGGAACAATGGGGAAAGGGCTAGAAGGAGGCTATAACCAATTAGCACACTAATCCAAGCGTCTCGGCCAGTCGCGTTAATTAAGATTGGTATCACAATAACATGGTTGCTTAAGCCTGTGCTTAACAAGAAAATAGCCATTAATTGTGAAATTGTAATATTACCCATCTATAATCCCCCAACCCGTGTTAATGATGATAATCATATTGTGAGGATATTAGCAAAGTTTATTCATGCTAAAATGCCAAACCGTAGTTAACTACTAGCTTGGCATTTTTATCCGCATATAACTGGCAGTAATACTTCCATTGATTGAAGTTTCCCCTTATCATTTTATATGCTTATGATAATAGTTACCCCAATGTGGTTTACTGCCATCCCTGTCCGTAAAATTGTAAATATCGGATAATTGCCAGGTAGATAGTGTTTTACCCGAAAAACGATCAACATCAGGATCTGTTGCTAAATGCCTAATCGCTTTACCGATGTAAAAAGGTGTTTCAGATGCTATAAAGTGTTTATCGCTTTTAACACCATCCTGCCAATTATCTTCCGTAACCTGAAATAAATCTAGCATTGCCTCGGAGCGCAGAAACCCTGGAGTAACAGCCAGTGCTATAATCGAATCTTCCTTTAAGTCAATGGCAAGCGCTTGTGCCATATGAATGTTTGAGATCTTAGCTAGACTATAATAGAAGTTCCCTCGATAGGAATAATCTGTCCCATCAGTGATTTCGATCATTATTCCTTGAGGTGCTTTCTTTAATAGTGGAATAGCATAATGTGAAGTAATAATATGTGATTGTACTGCTTGTTGCAGCAACTGTAACCCATCGGATAAATCATGATCTCCTATAGTTTTCCCCCATTCTGTTAACGGATCTCCGCCCCAAATGTCATTCACAAGAATGTCCAGTTGACCCTGTTCATGTTCAATTCTTTGAAATAAGGATTTGACTTGTTTTTCCTTTGTATGATCAGTTTTAACAGCGATGCCGCAGCCACCCGCTTGGCTAACTAACGCTGCTGTTTGCTCGATAGTTTCTGATCGTTGCATAGGTGAAGTATGGTTATTCGTAGTCCTTCCTGTTACATAAACTGTAGCTCCTGCTTCCCCTAACTGGATAGCAATACCACGTCCTGCTCCTCTTGTTCCGCCAGCAACAATGGCAACTTTCCCTGTCAAATTTCCCATCTTATTACTCCTTTCAAATTGATATACTGTTAGTGTAACGGTTAAATATGACACCTAATGTCAACATTGTTCGAAATTGTAGAGAGAACGACATTGTTAGGAAAACCAGTTCCATAGGTTTAAGCAGAGATAGTAGGGCAACAATGAAGCGATGGGATTTGATTAACTACAGTGCTTATTCAAATGAGTGGACAACCTTAACCCAATTTTGTGAATTCCAAGCATCGAAAATCCTGCGATTCCTTGATCTATGCGTGTATTGAAAGAGAAAGGTACCACACTTGTTTGCTCCACTGTTGGAGGAATACATAGTTGGGTGGTAACTTGATTTAGAAATGGATGATGCATCCCATTAAATAATGCACTAATAATAAATATCATACATGCAGGCATTAGGATCATAGCACTTAATAATACGAATTTCCGCTTTTGCTTTTGGTCAAAGTAAATCTTAGCTTTGGTACTAGCTAATGGCCACCACATGAAAAAAGCTAAAATGAAAAGTATAACTAAATATGGTATACGAATCATAGGGTATTTGAATATAAACTGCATGACAACAGGTAAGTGATACAGAAAAAATAAGATAGCAAAAAGGAGAAGTGCTGATATCGTTAGCAATTTCATGTTTAGTCGAATTTGGATACCTAAAAAGCTATTCCTAGTACGGACGTGTAGTTTAGGACTACTTCGTATAAACAACGGCGGGATAATAAAATAGACGATACTCATTTGAATCATATGAAAACTAAAGTTAAAATGGCTAATTGCTGATAATGGACTACCTATGGTTAGATAGAAGAGGCATAGGGAGAAGATTAATAATATAGGCTGAGACTTCGTATTTATTGTTAACCTTTTCTTTATGAATAATAGAATATATCCAATGACTATTAATATGAGTGCGCATAATAATGGTATATTCCACTGCTGGCCAACAAGTAACATCTCGATACTCATTTTATCTCTCCTTTAGATTCGTAAGGCATTTATTATAAATTAACAAATACTCACAGATAAAGGAAGGGAAACTATAGTAGAATGTGTTAAGTTTGCAATGAATTCGTGAATTGACTAATAGATAATTCTATTCATAAAGTACATAAATTATTCACAAATAATTCAAAGAAATTACATTGATGATTCCGATTACACATGATATATTTTGTTATAAGATGTTAAATGATGTTATGTAAGGGGGGTAAATAATGCTGCCGTTGGAGCGTCAAAATCGCATAAAAAAACTTATCTATGAAAAAAAGAATCTAAAAATAGCTGAATTAAGTAAAACATTTGGTGTCTCAGAAATGACAATACATCGTGATGTGAAGGGACTATTAGATCAGGGGATTGTTAAGAAAACATTTGGAGGAATTTCTTTAGTACATACGGAGCATCAGGAAACGAACACTAATCATGATGCTTGTGTATTTTGTAGCCGGAAAAATAATGATAGGCTAGCTTATCGTTTAATCTTATCTAATGATAAAATCGAAATGGCCTGCTGTGCTCACTGCGGATTATTGCGACATCAACAATTGGGAGATAAGGTAATTCAAGCGATTTGCCCAGACTTTTTTAGACAGACAACTATAAGTGCACCCTCAGCTTGGTTTGTAATGGATACAACATTACATATGGGATGCTGTCAACCGCAGGTTTTAACTTTTGAATGGAAAGAGCATGCCGAAAAATTTGTCAAGGGTTTTGGAGGGGAAGTATATGCCTTCCAAGCAGCTAAAAAAGCTTTATTTGAAAAAATGAATGGTAATACAACTTGTGGTGGGAAGCACTAGTCTTTGAGTCCATTAAAAGAGGAGAATGTCAGATGCACAAGAAATATTTGTTGCTGATTTTAGGAATGATTTTGATGATGGTTCTTGCCGCTTGTGGCGAGAATGAAAAAGATGATACGACAAAAAAGGCTGAAGATGAAGAGGTTAAGTCATTAAATGTAGATTTTGAAGTACCTGAAACAGTTGATCCTGGTGATCCGGTGGAATTAAAAGCAACAGTGACTTATGGTGATGAAAAGGTTACAGATGCCGAAGAAGTGGTTTTCGAAATCTGGGAAAAAGACAAAAAAGATGACAGTATTAAAGTTGAATCTACAAACAATCAAGATGGTACATACACTGCAGAAACAACATTTGATCACGACGGAGAATATGAAATGTATGCTCATACTACCGCAAGGGCGCTTCATACCATGCCGAAAAAAGCAATAATAGTTGGAGATGGCAAAAGTCATGAGGAGCAGGAGGCTGAAAATCATGAACATGACTCAGGAGAGCACGATCATGGTACACATGCAGAAGGATTCTCCATGCACTTTAATAAACTAGAAAATGTAAAAATAGATCAGGATGTGGAAATGACCGTTCATCTACAGATGGATGAACAAGCACTTGAACAAGCAGCTGTGCGCTATGAGGTATGGAAAGAAGGCGAAGAAAAACATGAATGGGTAGATGCAGAAGAGAAAAAGGCTGGTGAATATACTGCAAACCATTCTTTTGGGGAACAGGGTACTTATCATGCTATCATCCATGTTGAAAATGATGAAGGTTTACACGAACACGAGGAATATCAAATAGAAGTAGCTAAATAAAGAATGGGTAACAATTACATGGTGAATTTGTTCACATATTATGAAATGGAAAAAGGAATGTTCATAGAGGAACGTTCCTTGCAGCTTGTAGAGAACCTTTATGTTTTCTACAAGCTTTTTTTGTTGTCTAGGAAACTATAAAATTTGAGCACTATGGATAACTATGGGCGTGTTGAACCGCGTCAAGCTCCAGCGTCTAGAAACTAGGCAGTCTCGCGAATTGCCCTACGATACGCCATCATCGGTTCGCGCGCAACCACACCGTGATTCCTTTATCTCCGTTAACTCTCTACGTTTCTAATCGGGTGCTTGCGCTTTTGTTGTGTGTGTGGGACGAATGCGGAAGTCTCCAGTATTCTCTGTCTTTATACGGAAAAGAATCCCCCTTATCTAACGCCATCTTATATAGGGGAAGACAATCTTCCGTGTTCTGTAGATCTACTTACCTTCATTAGAAAGCCGCTCGCCGTTTCATCGACCTGTTTTTTCGATCCTTCTCATACACGACGTATAACGGTTTTTCAATGTCTTAATTTTGTGTACACGTCTAGGATGATACCTACTTATTCGAGGACTACTATCAATTTAGCGTAAATAAAACGTTACGCGTTGAGTTTCTTTTGTCAGAGTATTATGGATTCGGTATAATAAGTCGAAGAGGAGGCGTGCAGAATGATTTCTTCATAACCGACACTTTAAATGCAACAAAAGGGACATGGGGGATTGGGGGTTCCCAACTTTTATATCAATACGGCATTGTAGATGAAGTCCATGATTTAGACTTAATCATTCCTGATAATGAGGTACAGCTTTTCACGGGGGCTATGAGATGTATTGGGACAGAAAAGGACGTACAAAAGAAACATCCCTTTTTAACTACGTATTTCTTTAAATTTTGTGTGGATCAGCTAGAAGTAGATGTAATGAGTGAATTTAAGATCGGGCATTCAGATGGGGTATATACGTATGCATTCACCAAAAATTCTATTGTTGAGCATCAAATCAAGGGTAAAAAGGTTCCTTTTTGTAAATTAGAGGATTGGTTTATCCTCTACCAGTTAATCCCGGGAAGAGAGCGAAAAGTAAAACAATTAGAAAATTATTTCCTGGGTAATGGTATCTGTTATCCTAGTATTCTATTAGCTGCAATCGAAGAAAATTTACCTTTGCAAATGAAGAAGCGTATTCAAACTGTGTTAGATAATACGATAGAAGCTAATGGCAATTGGAAATCTAAATGAGGGAAGGAGGATAGTTGATGGTAACAACAATTTATTTGGTAAGGCATGCTCATTCAACGTATACACCTGATGAGTACAATAGAACCTTATCAGCACAAGGTGTAATTGCTGCTAGTCAAGTAACAGATAAACTCACAAAAGAAAACATTCACCATGTCTATTCGAGCCCTTATCGACGAGCTATTCAAACTATTGAAGGGACGGCTAGACAGTAGGACAAAACGATAGGTCTGATTGAAAATGTTAAAGAGCGGATTTTGTCAGATAAACCGGTAAAGGATTTTCAAACAGCCATTACCAAGGTTTGGGGCAATTATGATTTTGCTTTCACAGGTGGTGAGTCCAATTATGAGGCACAACATAGAGGAGTTAAGTCCATTTTTGAACTATTGGAAATTCATCAGAATGAGAATATTGTAATTGGAACACATGGAAATATTATGGTACTCATCATGAACTATTTTGATCGTCGCTATGATTTTTCGTTTTGGGAAAAGCTTGCAATGCCAGCAATCTACAAGCTCGTTTTTAGGGAGAAAGAGCTTCAAGAAATACAAAAAATTGACGTAGACTAGTTCATATAAACAAGCAAGGATAGTTTCCATTTTTCGCGTTAACTATAACATTGGGCTGTTATGAAAGGGGTAGTGCTAATGAAATCCAAAATAAAACAATCGTTTGATCAATTATCCTACGCGTATGAACAAGAGGTTGACAAAGTAAGCTTATACAATAGCCAATATGAAAGACCAGCTATGCTGAAGCAAGTACCTGAGGATTTAACAGGGAAATCAGTTTTGGATGCAGGCTGTGCAGCAGGTTGGTATACAGAACAATTGGTGAAAAGAGGGGGGAGGCTAACAGCAGTTGATCTCAGCCCCAAAATGGTAGCTGCTACAAAGAGAAGAATGGGAGAAACAGTACAGGCATATTGTGTTGATTTAGAAGAAGTACTTCCATTTACGGATAATTCCTATGATATCATTGTTAGTTCTTTAACGCTTCACTACTTAAAAGATTGGCACAAGACCTTCGTTGAATTTAAACGTATATTAAAACCATCTGGCTTACTATTATTTTCTGTACATCACCCACAGATGAAATTCTTATTAGACCATATGACTAATTATTTTAAAGTAGAACTAATGAAGGATAAATGGAAAAAAGCGGGGGTATCCGTCGATGTTTACTCATATAGTAGGTCAATGCAATCTATTTTAAACGATACACTTTCTTATTTCTCACTTGAACAAGTAATTGAACCCCAACCAACACGAAAGTTTAAAGAACAGAATCCAACAGGTTATGAAACATTAATGAAGCAACCACATTTCTTAATCGTAAAGGCACGAAACGATAAAAGATGAGAAATAAACATACTAAAATTAGTGGGCTGAGACAAATGTGTTTTATCTTGTATATAACTGGCAGTAAGACTGCCAGTTCAAGCAATAAAGTGAAACCTCAATCAGTGGGGAATAAACAAAATCCCCACTGATCAAGGTTTGTTCTGACCCCTTTGTTTACACAAACCAGGTTCTTTCATCAGTCGAACAAAATACTACGCTTTCTGCGGATAAGGCTTCAGCAACGATACATCGCTTCCATAAATTAGATTTTCTCTCTAACTTCCGGGGGTTGGTATCTTATCGTTTGGCTCTTGGGTTAATTATGTTAATTTTGTCCCATCTTTGAACAGCGAAAGCTCCTATCCATTAAGTATATCCACATGATTACTTATTGTGATCTATCTCTGCTAATTGTTGTTCGGTGTCATTTTTTCTATACCTTATTTGTTCGAAGTCAGTATTATCTGAAAGATTGTTTTTTCCGGTTATATTTTCTAATAGCTCTTTTACATCAATACCTGAGGAAGCTTTGAGGGATTCCTGCAAGCTTGCCATTAAGTTTGTAGCATATCCAGATACCTTATTAGCACCACCGTCACTTCCACTGCTTCCAGTATCTACAACCGTAAGCTTATCAATATTTGAAAGTGGAGCGGCAATTTCTTTTGCATATTCTGGTAGCATTTTCATTATCATATCTAATATGGCTGCTTGACCATATTGTTCAAATGCCTCTGCAATTTCACGTTTTGCCTCAGCCTCTGCTAATCCAGTAAGTCGGATGACCTCTGCTTCAGATTCTCCTTGTGCTCGTTGAGATTCAGCCTTGGCAAGACCATCAACCCTTACACGCTCTGCATCTGCTCTGGCTTCAGCTTCAATTCGGTATTGATTTGCTTCTGCCTCAGCTATTTGTTTTGTCTTATCGGCGATAGCTGATTGCTCTACCGCATAACGATCTGCGTCTGCTTTCTTCTTAACCTCAGAATCATATTGTCTTTCTCGTCTTTGAATTTCTTTTTCTTCCAATTCAATTTGCTTTTGACGTTCAATGATTTTTATTTCCATTTCATGTTCGGTTACTTCCTGCTTTGCTCGGGCTGTTTCTAAATCATAGGCTTGGTCAGCTCGGGCTTTTGCAATATCCTGTTCTCTACGATAATCAGCAGTTTTCAATTGATTCACTTTTTCTGCCTCGGCGATTTCTGTAGATCTTTCTAATTCAGCCTTTTTCGCGTCTTTCGCTGCTTCAGCGCGTTTTATACGTGTTTCCTTATCCGCTTCTGCTGTAGCTATATCAGCATCTCTCTTTACTTGCGCAATTCTGGGCTTACCAAGTGATTCAAGATAACCATTTTTATCCTTAACATCCTTTATAGTAAATGAGACAATGATTAAGCCCATTTTTGCTAAATCTTGAGATGCAACACGCTGTACTTCCTGTGAGAATTTATCACGGTTTTTGTAAATTTCTTCGACAGTCATTGACCCGAGAATGGAGCGCAAGTGTCCTTCTAAGACCTCTCGTGCTTCATTTTCTCTGTCTTCTTTTGATTTGCCTAAAAACTGTTCTGCGGCAGTTGCAATCTCTCCAATCGATCCACCGATTTTAATAATTGCTGTCCCATCTGCCATAACAGGAACTCCCTGTTCAGTATAAACTTCTGGTGTGGTTACTTCTAATTTACTAGAAAGCAAGCTGAGTGGTTCCGCCTGTTGGAAAACAGGTAGTACAAAGGCACCCCCTCCTCGAATGATCTTAATCTTATTACCTGATTCATCTACATGAACATTTTTCCCACCTAGGTAGCTCCCAGTTACGATTAATGCTTCGTCTGGACCAGCGGTTCGGTATTTTGTGATAAAGACTCCAATTAATGCTAATAATAAGAAAACCGCAACTCCGATAACAATCCAAAATCCTTCAAACATAAATTTCCTCCTCCAACATGTATATTATTAACGTACAATTCCAAATTGGATTTGTAGGGTTAATCAGATTCATAGACTTCCAATTCATCTTCATAAGGTTCTACATAGAGCACACCATTTTTCACCTCAAGTACTAATACTTGAGTGCCTTCATGAATACCTTTTGTTGTATATTGTGTTGCAGGTTTTGATATCATTCCGCTTTTACTTTCAATAACAACTTCCCCATATCCTTCATCAGGAATTGGAATAATGATTTTACCAACTCTTCCAATTAACGATTCTTCTGTGTAACTTAACGATTCCTCAGCTGTAGATAAGGGAATAAGAATAAAAATATTTAATAGTGTATCTAAAATAAGACTTATAACTAGAGATAAACCTATAATAAAAAGACTAGATAATGTAGTAGTGGACTCTAGGATATATCCTGCTGCTGAAAAAAAAGTAATAAATGCTAAGATGAGCACGGGATTTATGAATGGAAAAATTTCACCAATCCCCTCGAGAAAGTCTCCGAAAAAAATGTAAAGAACAGTTAAGAGTCCTGCTATGATAAGTACATATAAATAGACTGTCTCAATTGGTGCACCAAATAGGGACATTCGAATCACATCCTTCATAAAGTTGTTATGCAACTTTTTCTTTAATAGTAATACGTAGTAAAATAAGGAAAAGTTTCGTAATTTTATTAAATTATAAAATATGTAGCGGGAATTATTAGATATATCGCTTGATAAAAATAGATGGAGGAACGCTTGTTTCTATTGAAGAAATCTTCCTTTGCTTTTAAGCGAGATGCTAAGGGATAGAAAAGTAGGAAAACCTGCAAAAATAGGCTATCGAGATTTTCGATAGCCTGAGAAACGTGAAGAGCCCCTTATAGAAAATACATTTCTACTAACCGTCAGCATTTACCTTTTCTGCATTCATATGATAATCACTGATAACTTTAGCTAATGCTTCTGTTGTATTGCTAAGTTCTTCCTTGTTATTATCGACGCCGCCGACCTCAATTAGAATAGATTTTGCAGAGAGATCTTGGTTATAAATACCATTTCCTTCTGACTTATCTTTTAAATAGATACCGCGACTAATTCCTGGATATTTTTCTTTTAGACGATCGTTTAATGCTTCAACAAATTTTAAGTTTTCTTTGTATTTATTGTGTTCTACCCCTACAATGAAATAGAGTTTGGCGTAATTTTTTCCATGAACATTAATAGTAGTTTTTTCTTTTCGTTGTGCATCACGATGAATATCGATTAGATAATTTACATGATTGTTGGATGCCATTACTTCTTCGATGGTTTGACGTGAATATTTATACGAATCATAATAATCCCACCCTTTTTTGTGTAATTCTGCTGTTACATTCGTTGTATCGTGAAATGTAGTTATTCCCTGTTTTTCTAATTGCTCTGTTAATAAAGAGCCCACCATTACAATATTTTTACTATTATCGGTACTTGATGCATCACTAGGTTTTTTCTTTGAATCTCCTAATAAAGGTAGGAAAGCTTCCCAACTATGACTATGATAGATAAATATTTCCGCGTTATCTTTATCATCACTTTCCTCGTTGGGTTGCTCCGTTTTTTTATTATTTGAATCTTCCTTTAGCAAATCTTCAAAATCAGGAGGTGGAGATTCCATTGGTATATTTGTGCTATTTTTGTCTGCTCCTGCCGTATAAATATTATTGGAATAAGCAGTTAATCCCGGCAACTCTAGGTTTAGCAGGCTGTTAAAATTGTTAGGTGTAATCCCTGATGTTCCTTCAAAAAGTAATCGTGAAAACTTTGGAGTTTCCATACCATTTTCCTCCAAATGATTATCCAATTGAGGTATTTCCGTACTCATTATAAAAAGCAAGGCATCTGAAAAAATAGTTGACTCCGTGATTTTACTTATCAATGGTACATGAAAGAGATCAGCATGAATTTTTGGTAGAGTCATAAAAGCCACAAGCAGAAGTAATATGACTGTACTAATAACCGATGTTAGTAGTGTGTTTTTTAGATTCATGATAGAAATCAGCCTTTCCTATTCTTTCTAGATTCTATGCTAGATATCGTTTTTAATAGAACTATAATTCAAAAAAGGTATCAAAATCACTATTTAAGGTGTAAAAAATAATGTTTAACCATTCGGTTGACTATTTGATGGCTATTCTTTATTATTTAACTAATTGGTTAAATAATAAAGAAAGGAATGAAGGAAACATGGGAAAAGTAACCCCCTTTTTAACATTTTCAGGTAATGCAGAAGAGGCAATGAATATTTATACGTCTATATTTAGACAATCAGAAATTAAGGAAATTATACGCTATGGAAAGGGCGAAGTTGGCAGAGAAGGAACTGTACATCAAGCGACTTTTATCATTAATGATCAAACGTTTATGTGTAGTGATAGTGTTGTTAAACATGAATGGTCTTTTACACCTGGTATCTCTTTGTTTGTAGCGTGTGAGTCAAACCAAGAAATAGAGAATGCTTTTCACGAACTTTCTAAGGAAGGGCAAGTGCTTATGCCACTTGACAGCTATCCGTTTAGTGAGAAGTTTGCTTGGATAGACGATAAATTTGGGGTATCTTGGCAACTAAACTTAAATAGTAAATGAATGAGGGATTACGATGGTCGTTAAGCAGCAGGAAGCAAAATTAGATCATGTTTTTCACGCATTGGCTGATCCTACTCGACGGAAGATAATACGTTTAATAGCAGCCCATCCTTGTACCATATCGGAGTTATCTAAACCTTTTCCTATTTCTTTGGCAGCTATTTCCAAACATATCAAGGTATTGGAAAAGGCAGGGTTAGTAAATCGTCATGTCAAAGGCCGTATTCATAGCTGTAGTATTCAGTTAGAAGGACTTTCTGTAGCTAGAGAATGGCTGCGTTTCTATGAGGACCTGTGGAACAGTCAATTTGATAAATTGGAAATAGAACTAAATAACGATGAGTGTTAGGAGGGGAGAAATGGCGAGTGAATCACAAGTTACATTACAAATGAAGCGTCAATTTTCTGTACGGCCAGAAAGGGTATTCGATGCTTGGCTTGATCCAAACTGTATGAAAAGATGGCTGTTTACTACTTCTGGGTCAAATAAAGTATGTACAAATCATTCAGTTGTCGGTGGGACATGGGAAATTGTTGATCACCGGGATGGTAAGGACTATCGAGCGATAGGTAAGTACTTAGAGATTGAAGAGCCGAAAAAAATTGTATTTACATTTCAGATGCCGCAATTTAGTGAATCAGTGGATAAAATTAAGGTAGAGCTGAAAGAAGTTGAGTCTGGTTGTGAAATGATATTCACGCAATTTATAAATATTCCACATGAGATAGGCCGGGAAGCTGAGGATATGGAGAAGGAGAAAAAATCATATAAAGAGCAGTATAAACATGGATGGAATCTCATGTTTATCAGCCTTGAACAACAAGTAGCTAGGGATAAATAGCACGAAGTCTTTTTGGACTTGTGCTTTTTTTGCTTTAGCATAAAAATAATGAAACATTTAGCAATTATTCACGTAAAAGAAGATAGTGCTTGTGAAGTTTGCTACAATATAAGAAATAGTTTTCTCAGGGGGTTAGCACTTGGAATATAACGAACAAAAGGAAACAGTAAAATCAAAAAAGTGGAGACGTGTTGGGACTGGATTTGCGATATTTCTTGGTATAATCATTATCCTCCTATCACTTGGTTTAATAAGCTTTCAATGGATTATTGACTATATATGGATGGATTCACTTCAATTTGGTAGTATTTTTACAACCATTATTGGCAGTAAAGTCATACTCGGTATTCTTGGATTTATCCTCTTCTTTATACTTACATATATTACTATTTCATGGATAAGAAATTCCTACCTTAGTCATTTCCACGATAATCAGCTACCATCGATGATCGAAAACCTGAAGCAGAGCAGATTATTAATGGCGTCCATATCACTTGTATTCGGTGCGATAGGTAGTATGATTGTACAAGGAATAGGGTGGGAGCCTTTACTGAAAATGGTAAATCAATCCTCATTTGGATTAAATGACCCGTATTTTAACATGGATATTTCCTTTTATATGTTTGTCTTGCCATTCATTAAAATGATTGTATACATTTTACTAGGGTTAAGTATTTTCTATTTAGTAATTGAGATTGGTTTCTATTCCTTTTTTCATTTATATCAAATGAGCCGTTCAGCACAGCTTCATATGGGGATTACATTAGGTATGATCGGACTTCTTTTGGCAAGTCACCATTTATTGCAGCCTTATGAATCCATGTTAACCAATCAAGTTAATTTGTTTCAAGAAAGTGCTGTACATGGGTTAAGTTATACCGATAAACTCGTAAACATTCCGGCATCTTATATTTTAGCTGGTACTGCTGTAATTGGAACAGTATGGATGGTTAGTGCTTTATATCGTCGGAAATATTATCAGATGATAATCCCCATAGCTGGTTATCTAGGGCTCGTCATTGTAGCGCAGTTAGCTTCTGTCGGTGTTCAACAATTTATTGTGTCTCCAAACGAATTCTCTAAGGAGTCACCATATCTAAAGCATAATTTGGAATATACCAGAGCAGCCTATCAATTAGAAAGAATTGATGAGCGAGAGCATCCAGCTAATCAATCATTGACTGAAGCAATGGTTGATAGGAATAAGTTAACGCTAGACAATGTCAGAGTCAATGATTCAAGACCATTACTAGATATTTATAATCAATTACAAACATTTAGGACTTACTATAAATTTAATAATATCGACATTGATCGGTATGAGATTAACGGGGAGTACCAGCAAGTGTTTATCGGAGCGAGGGAATTGAGTACGGTAGACTTACCTTCACAGGCTAAAACATGGGTAAATCAAAAACTCCGGTATACACATGGTTATGGTGTTGCTATGAGTCAGGTAAATCAAGTTACCGAACAAGGTCAGCCTGAGTATATGGTGAAAAACCTTCCTCCAAAAGGAGAAATAGATATTACTCGTCCGCAAATTTATTTTGGGGAACAAGATTACGATAATGTCATCGTGAATAGTAAGAAGGATGAATTTGATTATCCTTCCGGCGATGAGAATGTATCCAATCGATTTGCTGCCAATAGCGGTATCTCTTTATCTGGAATCAATCGACTTCTATTTTCGTTACAAGAAGGATCATTTCGTATGTTTGTTTCTGACCAGATAACAAGTGAAAGTCAGATTTTACAAACGAGAAATATTATGGATCGTGTTGAACGGATTGCTCCATTCTTTCAATACGACAAGGATCCTTATATTTTTGTGAGAGAGAATGGTAGTCTTGCATGGATGATTGATGCTTATATAACTGCGGAAAATTATCCGTATGCCAAACCACATGTAGGAAATGAAAATTATATTCGGAATGCAGTAAAAGTAGTAATTGACGCGTATACTGGAGAAGTTAATTTTTATATGGTTGATAAAGAAGATCCATTATTACAAACATATGCGAAGATGTTTCCAGATCTATTTACAGAGGAAATACCAGAAGACGTTCGTTCGCATTTTCGATATCCAGAAAGATTATTTACCATTCAAGCAAAAATGTATGGAACATATCATATGACTAATTTAGAAGTATTTTACAACAGGGAGGATTATTGGCAATTTCCAACGGAGAAATATTACAATGAAGATATTGAAATAGAGCCCTATTATATCACGATGAAATTGCCAGAGTATGAAGAAGAAGAGTTCATGCTTATGATGCCATATACTCCAAAGAATCGGCAAAATATGATTGCGTGGATGGGTGTACGAAACGATGGAGAAAACTATGGAGAAATGCTTGTGTATCGTTTCCCTAAGCAGAAAAACAGCTATGGGCCACAACAAATCGAGAATAGAATTAATCAAGATAGCACCATTTCCCAAAAATTGAATTTATGGTCGCAGGGAGGATCAGAAGTCATTCGAGGAAACCTATTAGCAATTCCGATTGAAGATACAATGTTGTATGTAGAGCCAATTTATATTGAATCCTCAAATGCTACTTCTTTACCTGAAGTGAAGCAAATTGTAATGGCATATGATGACCATATTGTTATGGAAGCAACCTTTGATAAAGCATTGGATAAGATACTTCAATATATTGATCCAAATCGGGTAGTGGAAGAAGGTCAAAATGATAAAAAATCCAAGGAAGATGAAGGGATTACTGATTCTTCTGAACAAAAACTGCAAGAAATAGCAGAGTTGTTTGATGCTTATCAAGCGGCATTATCGGCTGGAAATTGGGAAGAGGCAGCAAAAATAATGACAAGCATTGAGAATAAGTTAGATGACGTAAAATAAGTTAAACTTTATATTCTTTTATAGAAAAAGGAAGTCAGGGCGCTATGATAGCGCCCTGATTGTATAGGTTGTTCTTTTATACTGAAATAACGAAGAACACCAAAAAACTAATTTTTTATAAGAAAGGTATTACAACCAAGCTGCGCCAACGATAATAAGAAGAATGAATAAGACTACAATCAAGGCAAATCCGCCAACACCGTAACCATATCCACCACCTGCTGGAGCTCCATAACCATAGCCTCCGCAGCCACAACTAGATCCATAACCGAATCCCATTTAAACCCCTCCTACTAATTTATATAGCCTATTAACAAACGTAAGCTGCACCTACGATAATCAACAGGATAAATAAGACTACAATTAAAGCAAAGCCACTGCCGTAGCCATATCCGCCTACTGCTTCACCCATGTTGCTAACACCTCCAGTCCGTTTACATTAATAATGTATGAGCACAGATAAGAATTGATATAGGTTATCACCCAGATCATCAGAATTTGGGCGCTATTTCTCTGGAAAATCTCTTTATTTCCGCTATTCACCTGATACATCTGTCTTTTACAATGCAATATTTTATACATAAAATGTTGTATCTGTACTACAAATGGGGGGTGAATGATATGTCAGGATCACATTACTATTCCGTTTGTCAACGACATAAAGGTAAAGCTGTCGAAATTAAAACACACAATGGGAGAGTTCATCGAGGGATAATTGACCGTGTTAGCTCCAATCGAGTATATTTACGACCACTTGGTCAGCAAGGCTTAGGCGGATTTGGAATTGGATTTTATGGACCGGGTTATGGTTTCGGATTTGGTGTCGCACTTGGAGCCATTGCAACGTTGGCGGTATTGCCATTTTTCTTCTGGTAGTAAGAGAAAGGATGAGACAAACGTATTTTATTCACCTAATAATCCGAACGATTTCAGTTGAATCATTTCGGATTATTAGGTTCTATCATTGATCCAGCAAATTTTGGGTTAACTATTATAGTTTTGTAGGAAATTAGTAATGTCAACATCTAGTATTATAGTACTTATGAGTGGTAAGAGACTTTAAAGGCATTCAATTTCATGGTTATAAATACTTATTTTTGAAAAGATTCTATTTAAGTGGTAGCTACTACCAATATTTTCTTTTATAATGGCACTAAAGAACGATAGATATTAAAGTTGGAGGAAGTTTGTATGTCTGGCATGATGCGTATAAGTCCTGAAGAATTAGCAACTATTGCTCAACAGTATGGTATGGAAAGCGGAAATGTACTAAATATTGTGGGTAATTTGGATGGGCTAATGGAAAAATTAGAGGAAATCTGGGAAGGTAATGCAAAAGATGCGTTTGCGGGACAATATGAAGAATTACGTCCTTCATTCATGCAAATGGTTGAATTGTTAGAGGATGTGCAGAGACAATTAGCTTCAACGGCACAAACACTCCATGATACGGATGCAACTATTGCTAGTCAAATGCGTAAATAAGACTCTAAGTTGTAGTTATTTTGTTTCTTTTTTATGCGGATAATAACAGAAATAGTAAGTTTGTCATAGTGCCGCAGTATGTAAATTGCCGGCACTATTTTTTACGAAATAGAAAATAATAGGGGAGAAAAACATGTATATACATGTCACGGTTAATATTGAACGCTATCATCAAGAAAATATAGAACTGCGATTATCTGATCAATTTATGATTAAACAGCTGATTGATATCACATGGCAGGCGAAACAAATAGAAGGAAAACCAAGAGAAGGACATTGGATACGCGTAAAAAATAAGGAACGTGTTTATAATGGTGGGTTAACCTTACAAGCATGTGGCATTACAACAGGAGACTGTATCGAAATCCTATAAAGATACTAGATGGAATTGATAGTTTAAAGGAGCAAAGAAATGTCTGAGGAGCTTACATATTTAGAGAAACAAACAGACGCAGCTATTTCGTATGAACATGGAAAAATAGAAATCAGTTTTCACCGTGCAAAAGTAAAACTTAACGATCAATTAGAAATTGAATGGTTAAAGTCCATTAATCAAGAGATCCGTAAAGAAATAGTTCGAACGGAAGACGAATTAAAAATCTATCTGTCGCCACCTAAATCTTATCATGCTTTTCATAAACTATACTCCAAGAGTGAACAGGCACAGTGGCAGTTTGCATATAACTTAGTTCAACATATACAAAAACATGCCTTAAAACGATTAAAAATTATTGTTTGTCCTGAGAATATATTGTTTGACTATGGATTGAATCCCCATTTTTTACATTATGGTGTAAGTGAAAGCATACCACCTTATGAAGATAATGATGAAAGGTTATGGAGAGAAGTTAGGGCAGTTATTGCGGAGATAGCAGATAATAAAATTGATTTCGCTTCCTATGTAAAACACCATGAAACACTTGATCTGTCGCCAATTGCAAAGCAAATTATGGATGCAGAAACTTATGAACAGTTACAGTCGATTATCACTCATCAATTACAAAATAAAGAGAAAGATGAGCAGTCTGTATTACATGTGCCAGCAAAAAAATGGAAAGTACAACGCTACACTTTGATCGCTGTATCTCTATTATTAATCCCAACGCTTTTCTATAGTTTATTTGCACTGTTTTTCAAAATCCCGCAGACAAACGCTTATATAGATAGTAACCGGTCATTTATGGAAGAACAGTATAGTTCTGTGGTAACAACGCTTGAAAACTATGATGAAGCATCTATGCCTTATGGAGTGAAATATCAGCTTGCTTCCTCTTACATTGTTAATGAATCATTAACAGAAAATCAAAAACAAAATGTTCAAAATACCATTACTTTACAGTCTGATGAGCGATATTTCTCTTATTGGATTAATATTGGACGTGGTAACTATCAAGAAGCAATTGACACCGCTAGGTTATTGGAGGACCGAGATTTAATCGTGTATGGTCTATTAAAACAACGTGAAGCATTAAAAATAGATCAAGAGCTTAGTGGAGATGAAAGAGAGGAAAGACTAAATAAAATTGAACGAGAAATAGATGACTATCAAGAAACAATGGATCAAGTCCAGGAGGGTAGCTCAGGGCAAGACGAACCACCAATTGATGAAGAAGCGAAATCAAACAATGGCGATTAAACACAGTTTACAACAGGAGGTGATCTTATGGAGCATCTGTGGTTATTTTATAATGGGTCCTATCAATACCAATCACTTAGCGGATTACAAGATATTTTAATAGGGAATAGTTTAAGCGACACAATTACGATTCAATCCATCTCCTTAGACTCATCAAAGATCTTAATTCGTAAAACGGGCGTTCAAAAGTTGGAAGTATTTCATGGCGGGCATTTTAAAGGTGAAATTGAACCCGACAAGCCGCATGAATTAAACATAAACAATCAAATGATAAAGCTTGTTTATCGATACCAGGAGTATCAAGAAAAAGACTATTACATTGGCAACCATTCGGAGCTGATCATACGTGATTTTTCCTTAGTAAGGCATGATGGTTCGTGGATATTACAACCTACTAACGATTCTGTTTTTCGAAATGGTGAAATTGTCAAAGGAGTAACACCCATACAGTATGGCGATAAATTGTTACATCAATATATATTCTTTTCTATTAAGAAAAACGATATCTTAACCGTTTACGCGCATAATCAATTTTCTATAGAATTAACAGAAATGAAAGAGCCAACATCGGTTATGAAGGAAAAGTATCCATCGTTTCGTAGAACACCTCGTATGATTTATGAAATGCCCGATGATAAAGTTGCTTTTTCGTTTCCTTCTGAGGAAATTGATGATGAAAGACGAGGAATCTGGCTAATTATTTTACCTCCGCTCATGATGCTTATTGTTATGGGGGTTGTAGCCTTGTTACGTCCACGAGGTATTTTTATTTTGATTTCTCTAGCAATGTTTGGTACATCGCTAATAACTTCTACTGTACAATATTTTAAAGAAAAGAAAAATCAGCTTAAGAAGCAGGAAAAGCGAAAAAGGTTATATACACGCTATTTAAAAAATAAGCGTGAAGAACTTTACCAGTTATCGAATAAACAGCGTGAGGTACTTTATTATCATTTCCCTTCATTTGAACGCATGAAGTATTTGACAAAAGAAATTAGTGATCGTATCTGGGAACGAACATTAGTAAGTAATGACTTTTTGCGGTTTCGTATTGGTAGAGCAAGAGTGCCATCTACCTACGATGTTTCTGTCCAACGAAGTGATATGTCCAACCAAGAAATGGATGATTTATTGGAAAAATCACAGGAGCTTGTTGCCCATTATAAGTATGTCAATAATGTACCATTAGTTATTGATCTATCCCAAGGTTCAATGGGAATGGTTGGTAAAGATTCAATCGTAAAGAAGGAAATTCAGCAAATTGTTGGTCAATTAAGTTTTTCCCAAAGCTATCATGATATTCGATTTGTAACTATATTTCATGAGGAAGAGTATAAGCAATGGGAGTGGATGAAATGGTTGCCACATTTTCAGTTACCACATACATACGCTAAAGGATTCATTTATAATGAACAGACACGTGATCAACTACTTTCTTCCATTTATGAAATGTTAAAGGAACGAGATTTAGACGAAGAAAAGGGTAAAATAACCTTTTCTCCGCATTTTGTGTTTATCATTACGAACCGTCAGTTAATTTCTGAACATGCTATATTAGAATATTTAGAAGGTGAACACGCTTCAATTGGCATCTCAACTATTTTTGCAGCAGATACGAAAGAAAGCTTATCGGAGCATATACACACCTTGGTAAGATACATTGATGATCAGCAAGGAGATATCTTGATTCAACATCAAAAAGCCGTACATATACCATTTAAACTTGACGGGCATCAAAAACAGGATAATGAAACCTTTGCGCGAACGCTGAGATCTTTGGATCATCAATTAGGGATGAACAATTCAATTCCAGAGAAAGTAACCTTCTTACAATTATTTCAATCAGCAGATATTCGTTGTTTAGACATTGCCAATAAGTGGCGAGAGAATCAGTCCGCCAAATCACTTGCTGTACCAGTTGGTCTTAAAGGAAAAGATGATCACGTATTATTAAACCTACATGAAAAAGCACATGGACCACATGGTTTGTTAGCTGGTACAACGGGCTCAGGAAAAAGTGAATTTCTACAAACCTATATTTTATCTTTAGCTGTTCATTTTCATCCTTACGAGGTAGCTTTTCTATTAATAGATTATAAGGGTGGTGGGATGGCTCAGCCATTTAAACACATTCCGCATTTATTAGGTACAATCACAAACATTGAAGGGAGTAATAATTTTAGTAAACGAGCACTTGCTTCAATTAAAAGTGAATTGAGAAGACGGCAGCGTTTATTTGATCTCCATGAAGTAAATCATATTCATGATTATATGCTTCTATATAAGCGAGGGGATGCCGTGGAACCAATGCCGCATCTCTTTTTAATCTCTGATGAATTTGCAGAGCTAAAGAGAGAAGAACCGGAATTTATTAGAGAATTAGTTAGTGCTGCACGAATTGGAAGAAGTTTGGGAGTACACTTAATTCTTGCTACGCAAAAACCTGGTGGTATTATTGATGACCAAATTTGGAGCAATGCACGGTTCAAGATTGCTTTAAAAGTTCAAGAGGAAAGTGATAGCAAAGAGGTTCTGAAGAATGGTGATGCGTCAAAAATCACAACCACTGGACGAGGATATTTACAAGTTGGAAATAATGAGGTATATGAACTTTTTCAATCCGCGTGGAGTGGGGGACCATATACAAAGGATGCGTTTGGTACGGAGGATGAAGTTGCGTTGGTTACAGACTTAGGTCTTATTCCTTTATCAGAGGTTTCAACAGAAGAAAGTGGAGCAAGGCATAAGAAAACGGAAATAGATGCAGTGGTAGAGGAAATCTCCAAGGTGCAAGAGGAATTGCAAATCCGCAAATTACAAAGTCCTTGGCTACCTCCTCTCCCACAGAGAATTACAAAAACAGAGGACAACATTGTAGCAGATAATGCGTACGAGATAGGTTTGGTAGATGAACCTGATCAACAAAGACAGACTAGTTATCTTTATCGTGTCATGGACGATGGAAACATTGGTATTTTCGGCTCTTCAGGCTATGGGAAATCAACGACACTACTTACATTTTTACTTCGTTTCTCAATGAAGAATAGCCCTGAAAAGATGAACTATTATATTTTTGATTTTGGAAATGGAGCACTTCTACCACTACAACAACTGCCACAAACTGGAGATTATTTTCGGTCAGATGACCATAGAAAGATTGAGAAGTTCTTCACTTTTATGTCAGCACAGATGGAAGAGCGAAAGCAGTTATTTAGGGATCAGGAAGTTAGTAATATTAAAATGTATAATGCTTTAGTAGAAGAGGAGTTACCAATTATCTTTATCGTGATTGATAACTATGATTTAGTAAAAGAAGAATTGCAGGAAATAGAAAATCGCTTTATCCAAATTGCTAGAGATGGTCAATCGCTTGGTATTTATACAATTCTGACTGCTTCACGAACCAACGCGGTAAAGCATGCGTTGATGAGTAATCTGAAAACAAAAATTGTGCATTACTTGATGGATACGTCGGATAAATATGCGATCCTTGGAAAAACCGCATATGAAACAGAGGCAATTCCTGGAAGAGTTTATATTAAGAATGAAGAGCCATTTCTTGCGCAAATTTATCTGCCTTCAAGTGGCGAAAGTGATGTTGAGGTATTAACAGGCATTAAAGGAATAATTCAACTACTAAATAAAACCTATGTAGATGCTCCGAAGCCAAAGTCGATTCCGATGTTACCACATAAGTTATCATATCAATCATTTCTTAATCGTTCAGATGTTCAATTGTCTGGACAAACCCCGGCAATTGGCTTGGATGAAGCAAATGTAAAACCTGTGTATCTGGACTGGCAAACAAATCGACATTGCCTGATTCTTGGCGATGCACAAAAAGGTAAATCAAATGTGTGCAAAGTTATTATCCATCGAATGAAGGAGAAAGCTACAATTGGATTATTTGATTCTATTAACCATTCATTAGCAAACTATGTAGAGGAAGATTCCGTTAATTATATGGAAACGAAGGAAGAATTAATAACATGGTTGAAAGAAATTGAACGAGAGTTTGAACGTCGAGAGCAAACATATAGGGAAGCTTTGATGGAAAGAAAAACAGCAAAAATCTTATTTTCTCCATATATACTTATGATTGACGGAATGAGTAATTTTCAGCAGAAATTGGATACTATGCTCCAAACAAAATTAGCAAATTTTATGAAGCATAATAGTCATCTTGGGTTTAGTGTTATCGTCTCTGGTGGTGCGAATGAATTTTCCAAAGGGTTTGATCCATTTACAAATGAAGTCAAACAAGTGAAACAAGCAATCTTACTCATGAAAAAATCTGAGCAAAACTTGCTTTCATTACCATATACACGTAATGAACAAGAAATTAAAGCAGGTTTTGGCTATTATGTAAAAAACGGTAACCCAATAAAAATTCAGATTCCACGCTATGACCTTGAAGGGGTGACCTATTAAATGGACAAGGGAATGAAAGCATCCATAGGGTTAAGCATGAAGGTACTAATTATATTACTATTACCACTTCTATTATTTCGTTATGTGGATAGTCAACCTAGAATTATTCTGGAAGAAGAGTCAAGTATTCGAAGTGTGGCAATTGTTAATGAAGATACTGGATATGAAAGTGAATTACAGTCGATTAATCTTGGGCATGAAATACCTATCCTATTAAAAGATCAGGAGGATTACTCATGGACCGTAGTTAATCGAAGTACAGCAGAGCAGGGGCTTGCTAATAAAAATTACGATGCGATTATGTATATCCCTTCCAATTACTCCAAAAATATAATGACCTTTAAAGAGAATCAGCCGACAAAGGCATCACTTCATTATGTAATTCAGCCTAATTTGGAAGCGAAGGAACGACAACGAATCCATAGGCAAATGGCGAATGCTAAAAATATAATTAATCAAGAAATGATATCGTTATATTGGAATTATGTTTCTCAGCAGGTCAATCATATTCGGGATCAGTTTGATTTAATTGTTGAAAAAGAAATTGCTTTTCAAGATGCAATGTATTCCTTCTATACACCTTCGTCAAAAACATTAGCGTATGAAATAGATGTACATAAATCTAACTTGAAAAACATATTAAAGGATACGAGTCAAGTTGATGAGATATCATCAAGCAATGTTCATACTGCTGAAAAAGTCGAAAACAAAATGAAGTCCTTTGCCAAAGCATTAAATGAATATAAAGAAACGCAAAAGAAACAACAGCGTTTATTAGAAATATATCTAGATGAAAACCAAGAGGCATTTCATGAAGGATTGACGAGATATCATCAGGCTCTTGAAGAAAGTATAACTTCAATTGAAGAACAGTTTAAGCAGCAATCGGTGCTATTTAAAGAAAATCGAAATCAATTATTGGGTAATTTTGAACATTTAAAGAATAATGTAGTACACGGTAGAAACTATGTGGATAAGTGGAATGAAATACAAGCAAAAAAATATGAATTACTTTTATTAAAAATAAATACGTATAAAGATAAATTTTTAAACGAACCAAATACTAAACTAGACAAAGCTATACGTAATTTAAAAGGTTTAAAAAGAGATATCATTGATATTCCAACAGCTCCTAATGTGAATGAAGTTATTACAATTGATTTAGCAAAACTGAGTGAACATATGGCAGAGTTGGGTAAGGCTATTGATCAGTTTTCAGCCGCAAGTGAGGAAGAGCCGGAAATTCCTAAAGAAGATAAGGCTGACTGGAATAATATAGTCAATAACTTCGCAAAATTAGATACGGAGTTAAATGCTTTAGTAGAATTGCAATCTAACAATCCAAATCCTAATGAAATTATTGATGTATGGGAAGAACACGTCAATGAATGGAATAAAACTTATAAAAAACTGATGGATCAGATAGAAGAGCCCATTTTGAAATTAGTTAACAACATTGAAGAGAAACAAAACAAAATATTAGTAAGTAAAGAAATATCTGATGAAAGAAGGGAGTTTTTAAAGGGTGAGTTTGAAAAATTAAAATTGGATAATAAACCACTTATTTCTTTAATTGTGTATTCAGAAGAGTTATCAGTCTACATGAATACATTAAATCAAAAGAAAAAAGTAAATAATGACATTTTGAGCGTTTTTGAGAAGGAATTACATACATTAACTACTTTAAATTCAAATTATTATACAAAACTCAATGATGTATTTGGCAAGAATTTAAACGCTATTAATTCATCAAAATCAGTAGGAGAAGAAAGGATAGGTCTTAGTGAATTAATTAAAAACACAGAAGATTTATTTGCTTCTTATAATGATAAACTGAATCAAGGAAAAACAAATATTAAAAGTATTATAGAAGAAATGGAGCTTGGTTCAGCTAATATTACAGAGAAACTACAGAAAATTAACGATCATACCTTTGAATGGAAGATATCTCCTGTCCTAGAACAATTAGATGGAGAAATGATGGTCGAAATTCAGCAAGGTACCATGTCTGATTTAGAGCATATGGCTGAACTGTTAAATAAACTAAATGAAAACCAAAATCAAATAACTTCCTCCACAGAAGAGCTACAGGAACAAGTAAATACGGTTCAGCAGCAATCAGATGAATTAAATAATAAATGGTCACAAAACGTTGCTTCATCTGAAAAGGTACGGAATGAAATCTATGATATCCTAGGAAATACAATTGTGGATGGACAAGTAAATCCACTTGTTTTCAATTATTTATCAAATCCTGTACAAGTGGAAGGACAGCTGAATGGTCAAGTAAAAGCAGAAACAGAAGATAGGATTCCACCAGTAATAATGTTTATCATTATTTTATTAAGTGGTTTATTAATTGGTTTTTTAAGTAATTACTATTCCAATACATCCTATCTTGTTCAAGGCGGACTGTTCTTGCTCTTAAATATAGCTGTAGGGTTGATTATTAGTATTTATGGATTGAACATGTATTCATTAGATAATGCTAGAGCTATGCAATGGTCGCTATTTACTATATTGTTGTTGGTTACCTGTGCAAACATAGTTCGTGGGGGATTATTTATTGGTCAATTTGTCGGTTGGATAACAAGTATGATGATGATCGTGTTTTTTATTTCACCTTTAGTAGATCTAATTGTACCGGAGTTTCGATTTAATAATCCGATAACGGATGTATATATTTCTTTACAATATGGTACAGGCGAATCCACCTATTTAGCTATGTTCATACTAGCCTTAATATCGTTACTCATGTCAGCTCTTATTTACACGATTCAGCAGTTTAAAAATAAGTCTAAGGTGGATGAGGATGAAGAAGAAGCACTTTAGTTTACTCGTTCTAGTAGCTTATTTCTGGTGTAGTCCCGTTTTTGCTGAAGGAAGCGATACACCGGAACCTAATGAATACAAAGAAAAGGAAATAGAAATAAAAAAATCATATCAAAATGATGTAAGCAAAAGAGGAGAATTACCAGAGGAACAAAAACATTTAACATTCCAAAAGCAGGATCAAACAGATAGTATGCAGTTAAGGGAGCAATTATTCCAAATTTCTCGACTAGAAGCAAGTACGATTATAGCAAAAGCAGATCAATTAGCACTTTTTTCAAAGCAAGATCGAAATACTATCCGAAAACAAGAGATACAGCCAACGGAAAGTCCGTCCAATATCTTAACTGTATTGATAGTTACTGTGGTCATTATTATTGCTGCAATGTTTTTGCTGATTATTCCAAAGTACAAGCAATCCCATAATTAATTTTATGGGATTGTATTTATTTAATCGACTCAACCCCTAATATCAACATTATCTAGCTCTGCTATCTTTTCACTAGTTAATGTTAGCAATTCCTGACTAGTAGCTCGATGTTTTTCCAGGTATTTTTTAACTAGATAATTGCCAACGGAATAACCCATCATGAATGGATAAAATTGAAGTCCATAAAGGATGTGATGATGTTTTCTACTTTTTTTTGATAGTTGGTTATGAGGTAGAATATGTTTTTCCCAAAAAACGTTTAACATATCATCTGAATATTTACTTGTATAGAATGCTGTATATTTTTCACCTAGCCGTTCACGTACAGCATTTTCTGCCAACCCCTCTAAAATAATCGTGTCTAGTAAAGTATAATCTGCTTCTTCCTTGGAATAGTTCGTTAATCGACAGGCATGATTATATTCATGCGTAAGTAATGCTTTTATTTCATTTGGTGTATTTGTGTCGGATAAAAATAAAAAAAGTTTATCTTTAAAAGTTAGCCCAGCCTTACTATTATAATCATCTTTTAACTTACGGTTGGTGGTATCAGATGGGAAAATGAAAATAGGAACACTAGGGCCATTCCAGAGTCTTTTTAGCTGTTGATAGTCTTCCTCTACGGTTTGCCAAACTTGTTTTTTTATAAGTTGCCTGACTCGTTGTTTTTGTAGTGGTGGCAGGTACATACCGAATTGGGTTAAGTGGGCATATATTTCATCAGCGTAAGCATGCTCAAAATAATCCTCCATCTTTTCCGTGATTTTCAAAGGGGTTTTATAGTGCTTTAACAACCATTGATCTGTCCGTATAACTCCCATTTTTCCCCACCCTTACATCATTATTTTGATAGCATATGCGCTTTTTTTATAGACGTTTCCAGACTATATGTATTTTTGTGACCGAAATTGTTGTATTGTCATAGTCTGACAATGAAAGGAGGACTTTAACGTGAATTATCTTGAAGGATTAGCCGAACTTGGAGTTGGAGGTGCACATCCAGGGGGATTGAAGTTGACAAAAGAGCTGTTGAAAAAGGAAAACATTAATGAATCAACAGTGATTTTGGATGTAGGATGTGGGACTGGTCAAACGGCGGCATATCTTGCAGGGTTTTACCAATGTGCCGTTACTGCCGTAGATTATAATCAAATGATGGTGGATAAAGCGATAAATCGATTTAAGCTACGCAAGCTTCCAGTTCAAACCATGAAAGCAGATATCACGCAGCTGCCACTGAAATCAGAGGAATACGATATGGTTATTTCAGAATCTGTTATTTCCTTTACAGAAATTACTCGTGCCCTTTCAGAAATCACTCGTATCTTAAAGCCAGGTGGAGTCTTTATTGCGATAGAAATAGTATGTGAACGCACATTAAGGGATCATGAAAAGAGGATGCTAACATCATTTTATGGATTTACGGAAATACAAACAGAAGAAGCATGGAAGCAACAATTGTACCGAGAAGGGTTTCATCACGTGCGGGTGGAAAAACCGAAGTTAAAAAAGGAAGAAATGACATTAGAGGATACAAATGATTTCGATCTATCTGAAAAGGTTGATGAAGATACGTTTGAAGTATTAGTTTTACATGAAGAATTAATGGAAAGGTTCAAAGAAAAACTAGGATTTAGAGTATTTAGATGTAAATTATAAGGCTAGTTTATTATGGGACTTCCTAGTACTATCCAGGATGTGGCCTTGTATCTGCTAGTATGTATAATATCAGAGCATCATTTTGATGTCCCTGATAACATGTACACGCTAAAAGAGCTAATAACGAAAGACAAGTTTAATTAAGTGAAGAGTATTGTTGAACACGTACTGATTTTTATGATGGATCAACTTTGTTCATATGGTTAGAAGTATCGATTGTAAGTTTTTCGATTAATCGTTTCTTTATGTCGTTATTAGATATATTCTCATTAAAAATTAGAAATGATTTATCTCCATCTTCTATTATGTTAAATGGACCAGTTTTATTGAAATGGTGATCATTAAAAATCATATCATTTGGGTAATTATCTATTTCGTTACCTTGACTTCCAGTTAAAATGGTAACGAAAATGATTGCTATACTTAATCCAGCAATTATTTTCACCGAGCAATCCCTCCTAAATGAAAAGCTACTCATTATTAATTTTCATAGCAACCTGTTTTCCATTAATAAAAGTTTCCAATATCGTTATGAATATCGAAATAAATTGTTTCATGATGATTAACCTCCCTACTGTTTAGTATTACAATTTTGATTATAGTATCTAAAGGAAGTATTACCTATGTATTTATGTGACGTTAGCCTTACAATAATGAAAGGTCAACTTTTTTATATCATGATGATGCACCTTAGATAATTGTAGTACCTTCATTCATGTATAGTTTTCTGATCCTTTGGTGTTTCGCTTAGTAGCATATTTACTACCTTCATTTTCATATACGTTAACAAAGAGGCTGTAAAGGAAAGGGGACAGTATATGGACTATAAAATAGCTGTTATTCCTGGTGATGGAATCGGTGTTGAAGTGATGAATGAAGCGTTAAAAGTATTGGAAATTATTAATACCAAAGAATCAATTCATATTACATATGATATATTTAATTGGAATTCGGATTATTATTTACAAACCAGTCGTATGATGCCAGAAAATGGATTAAAGCAGCTTAAGGAATATGATGCGATTCTTTTCGGAGCAATCGGAGATGAAAGAGTACCAGATGATGTTACATTATGGGAACTAATTATGCCAATTCGAAAATCATTTCAACAGTATGTTAACTTTCGACCAATTAAATTACTTAAAGGTATGGATACTCCGATACGTAACCAATCCACTAAACCGATTGATTTTGTGCTAATAAGAGAAAACGCAGAAGGAGAATACTCTAATGCTGGAGGAATAATGTTTGCGGGAGAGCACAGGGAATTGGCGATCCAAAATAATATAATGACAAAACAAGGTGTTACACAAATAGCAGAATTCGCATTTTCCTATGCGCAAAAGCAAAATTTAACAAAGGTTACGAATGCAACTAAATCAAATGCGATTATTCACTCTATGAAATTTTGGGACAGAATTATAGAGGGTGTTGCTGGGGAATATCTAGATATTTCATATGAAAAATATTATATAGATGCATTGGCTGCATACTTTGTACAGCGTCCTCAAGATTTTCAAGTCGTATTAGCAACGAATTTATTTGGTGATATCCTTTCTGATTTAGGATCTGCAATTGTAGGAGGTTTAGGGATATCCCCTTCTGCAAACATAAATCCTGGAGGTGAGTTTCCTTCTATGTTTGAGCCGGTTCATGGTTCAGCTCCAGATATTGCTGGAAAAGGTATTGCGAACCCGATTGCTCAAATCTGGTCGTTGGCACTTTTGTATGAACAATTAGGTAGAAAGGATATCCATGATAAGGTAATAACAACTATTGAAGCCTTATTCATTAACAAGGTTAATTTAACTGCCGATATGGGAGGGACGGCGTCAACTACGGAAGTAGGAGATTCTGTTTGTACGATCTTAAAAAGCTTGTAAGAAAAGGGCGGGCAACGCTGAATAACATTTATCAAAATCGCAATAAATAATTTAAAACCAGAAAAAAAACGGATGGCTGCAAATGCTAGTTGAGAACATTTGCAGCCATTCTGATTTTCTTTAGTAAAATACGACTGTACTAGTCTCCTTCGTTTGTTAGCTTGGTTGTAAGTAATCGATAAAAATATTTTTTAGGATTTTTAATTGTTCTTCAGCCTCTAAATCTCCTTTAAGCATAGGGATTCGTTCATAAAGCAACAGCTTTCTAGAAAAGAGCCCAAACGAATTCGTAATAGTGGTTAGAACCTTTTTTATATCGATGTCAGATCGTATAGATCCATCTTGTTTCCCATCTTCTATAATGGATGCAAGTATCACTGATATTTTATTTTGCGACCTATTATATGCTTCAATATCTTCCAACGGCTCTGTTTGTAGAGAAGCATAACTTTTAAAAACCTCAAGAAGCTGCATATTTTCCAGTTTCTCTTCATTTATTTCTGAGATAAAGAAATCAAACATTCTTTCCATTTTATCTAAACAACTACCATTCATATCAGCAATAGATTGAAAAATAGGTATATATTTTTCCACAATATTAATCGCTACTGCTACAATTAGCTTCTCCTTTTTAGGAAAGTATCGGAAGACGGTAGCAATTCCAATATTTTCTTCATCGGCAATTTCCTGCATGGTCGTATTGTCAAAACCTTTTTTAGCAAATACTTTTTCTGCAGCTAGGATAATACTATTTCTTCGCTTCATTTTCCCTTCCATTCTTTCTTGTTTCCATCTATCCTGCGGATTCATTGGTCTTTCTCCTTTTTAAATGATAAAAGTTTTATGTATATAAAGTGAAACTTCAATCAGTTGGAGGGGGGGTTATCCCCCACTTATCCATATTGGTTTCGCTTTATTGCTTAAATTGGGGTCTTACTGCCAGTTATATGCGGGATAAAGTGAAACTTCAATCAGTTGGGGGGTGTTTATCCCCCATTTACCAATATATGTGGGATAAAAAATTCGGAAAAGATGATAATTATAAATGAATATCATCTAAAAATCCTAGCAAACTAATTCATATTCGTCAATTTGAATCGTTTTTGAGCAATTCTATTGGAACTATTTCTTAAACAATACTATAATGATAATATCATAATGATAGTGAAACTATCATTATGATTAATTCACAAATTGAAAGGGGCTAATTAGCATGACAAGGCTTACAAATAAAGTTGCAATTATAACAGGATCTGGTAGTGGTATGGGAAAAGAAGAAGCATTGCTTTTTGCAAAAGAAGGTGCAAAAGTAGTTGCAACAGATATTCAAGTGAATGCTGTTCAAGAGGTAGTTGATGAAATAAAAGCAGCTGGTGGTGAGGCGCTAGCTTTAGCACATGATGTTACCTCAGAGGATGATTGGAAGAGTGTTATGCAAACGACCATTGATACGCATGGAAAATTAGATATTCTTGTAAATAATGCTGGAATTTCTCAGCCAGAACCAATGGAAGAATTGACGCTTGCACGCTGGAATCAAATTATTAATATTAATTTAACTAGTACATTTCTTGGTATAAAATTAGCTATTCCGCATATGCGTGAAAATAAAGGTGGATCGATCATAAATATTTCTTCCATTGCAGGATTGACTGGTAGTTCAGGTGCTGGTGCTTACACCGCATCTAAGGGTGGAGTACGTATGTTAACGAAAGCTGCTGCCGTTGATTATGGAAAAGACAATATTCGCGTGAATTCTGTTCATCCAGGATTTATAAAGACACCGATGAGTGAGGAATTCTTTGAACGAGAAGATATGAAGCAATGGTTCCTTGCACAAACTGCATTGCCGCAATTAGGTAAGCCAATCGAGGTAGCAGAAGCTGTGTTGTTCTTAGCATCAGATGCTGCCTATCATATCACAGGGGTGGAATTACCAGTTGATGGTGGCGTGGTTGCAAAATAAGGTGCGTAACGTAGAAAAGTGCTATGCAGAAAGTTTATTAAAATTATTACAAATCGTTTAGAACAAAAAAGCCGACCGCATTCATAAAGGTATCGCCCCCCTGTTAGAGTAAAAAATCTACCTGGGGGCGGATTTAGCTTTTATTAACTACTCGTTTGATCTAGTGCTTTTTCAAGTGGTTTAAGCGTAGTAGCATGTAAAATATTCTCCTTGTTTACTCAGGTAAAGTTTGAACTGTATCCTTTAAAAGGCGAAATTTTTTGATTGTCGTATTTGAAAGGAACTAGTGGTAGTTCGTCTATATGGAAGTTAACAAGATACCGCTAGTAGAAACCTGTATGAATGACATAAATAATTTTCTGAAGTATAGGTTGCTCTCTTTTTCTTTCCATAAAAGGAGGTCCCAAAAATGAAACTTACTGCATATAAAGAGTATATAGGTAAATCTCCTTGTGAAAGGGGCTGAAGTATGATGTATTATTATGTTCCGAGTTATTATCCCACCACCTTATATCCTGTGTATATACCGGTTCGGGAGCAACTTCCTCCTGTTAATATAGAGTTTTTCTATGAATCAGCAAATGAAACGGTAAGGCTTATGAATGACGTACGTGTCGTTCTGAATAAGTTATCTACCTCAAAAGAATTTGATAGGCAGATAATGAGTGCTGCTCAACAGTCTGATCATGAAGAAGTGAAGCGCTTAATTCAATCATTAAATATTACTTCTACCATCGAGGTTGGGTTTACGCCAGATGAATTGCGTTTAAATTTCAGTAAAAAAACGGTTCATTCTAATCGGGACTGTTGCAAAATTACGATATTCCTGAGATGGAGATAAAGAAATGAGGATGAGGTTGGGACATAATTAAAACAGCATTTTAAGGTCTAATGATGAACAATACACTATTCTATCACCAGAAATATACGTAGACTCCTTGGAAAGAAGAGCGCTCTTTTTCTACGTGGAGTAACGTTGCTACAAGCCTTCCTTATCTTTCCAAAGGAAAGGCAGCAGTGAGCTGCCAAAGTGCGTCAGTAAGAGGAGAGACTCACCATTCGCTCGTGGAAAGCGAAGATATTTCTGGAGCGAGTTAGTTACACGAACCATCATTTCTAGTTGTTCCATATATAGATTACTTTTGTCTCTATCTCATTTGCTTCATAGTTCATGATGAACGAAACGATCGCTTCAACCGTGAGTATTTAATACGAATCGTAAAGGTGATCATTGTAATATGGTACAATTGTTAAGCTCTTTCTTCTAATAAGCTCAATAAAACATTAGCAATGATTATCCCAGCGGACTTTGATGCAACCTTACCTGGTAGACCAAGTGCATGCGAAGCTTTAATACCCTGTTTTGCTGCAAAGTTAAAGTCTGTTCCTCCGGGTTTTGATGCTAAATCAATGATAAACATACTTGGCTTCATTGCTGAAATGATGGTTTTATCAACTACGTTATCTGGTATGGTATTAATACAAATATCCATTGTTTCAATTGCTTGCTTTAAATCACGCAACTGAACGGGCGTAAAGCCCATCTCTGTAATGCGAGCGATTGCGGTGGAGCTTCTAACTGCGACAGATACATGTGCACCAACCGATTGAAATAATCTTGCGACCGTCATGCCTACTCTTCCAAATCCAAGTATACTAACATTAGAGCCATGTATTGTTACATCTGTTTCTTCTATGGCTATTTTAAGTGCACCTTCAGCGGTTGGAATAGAATTATAAATAGCAATATCATCACGAGCAAAGAGTTTAACTAATTTACGATTCGTAGCAGCTGTTGCATGATCTAAGTAATTATTGGAAGTACCGGTGTAAATAACACAATTTGATGGTGTACAAGATAAAAGCTGTTCGGTTAAATATATTGACTTGTCTGAATAAGTTACTTCTACTTTTCCTTTTGTATCAGTACCAGCAACAGGAAGTATAATAGCATTTAAAATGGAGTGGTCAATACTTTCTAACTCGACATGCTGAACATTTATTTCATTAAAATGAATATGATCATATCCAATCACGTAGACGGTTATGTTTTCCTGCGCTAACATGCGGATCACATGTAGATATCGAGCATCTCCACCCATTATCAATACATGTAAATTATTTTGCAAATAAAACATCTCCCTTCAGGTAAATACATTCATTCGTACAAGAGCTGATTACTTTATTAAAGAATAATATTGCATAACATAAATAAGAAACGATGGAGCAAACAAAACTCACTTTTTTATTTTACAATACATTGCTTGTCTCTTATGACAATTTTCTTATTATGAGGAGAATATAAGTATACGAGGGTTTGAATAAAGTAGTTAGATCACAAAAGAAGACCAACTTAAGTACAAAAGCATAAGCGTCCGATTAGAAACGTAACGATTGGAGCGAGTCAACGGAGGTAAAGGAATCACGGTGAGCTTGCGAGCCAATGATGACTTATCGTAAGGTGATTTGTGAAGTCGCCTCGTTTCTGGGCGCTGAAGCTGGAAGTGGCTTAACGCGCCGATATTTATCCATATGGGGAAAATGTTATGATTTCCTAGACTATAAAAAAAGTCCCAATTTGATAGATTGAGACTCTATGGCTCAGTTGACTAGTCTTGCCATTTAATTAATCTAGGGTGCGCATCTAAAATAGATTGATATTGTTCGTTCCAGCCAAATTCACTATCTGGATCAAGCTCTAAATATCGGTTATATTTTTGCTGACGCTCCTTAGCATTTGTCCAGCCAAAATGTTTAATTCGTAGTCGGGAAATTGCATTTGGCAGATGATAAATATTCGCAGGAAATCTACCACAATGAAACCTTTTCTTCTTCCATTGATAATCAAAGTTTGGTTGATATCGTAATAAAAATGGCCGATAGCACAAATGGGATTGCCAGTAATTATCATCTCTATAATGTTCTTCATCCCACATATCATAGAGTCTGAAGCTATAGAGATCGATATCCGATTGATTGATTAATTCACGAATCTCATTTGTCGCTTTATCTTCTAACAGTTCATCAGCATCTAGATTCAAAATCCAGTCTGGTTTTGTTTTTATTGTTTCCTCCCATTGTTGTTTTCTTAGTTCTACTTCATTTGCAAATGTAGATCTTTTGTTTTGGACGATATGCGTCGGAATGCCAGCTAAAATTTGTTTACACACCTCTATACTATTGTCCTCACTGCCATCATCAATAATAACCGCCGAATCAATGAAGTCCCTATGCTGAAGTAATACTTTTTTTAAATATCGTGAGGCTTCATTTTTCATAATCATGGATAATGTTATTTTATTGTTATTGTCTTTACTAATACGCTTAGCTAAGATATCAGATACTTCTAGAGGAGAGATACGTTCTTGATTATCGTCCTTGTAATCCTCTACAGCTTCAAGATCCGAGCTACGGTAAATATGGTAAGCTGGATAGTGTGTGTCAACATATAATAATAATCCTAATGCCTGTGCTCTAATACAAAAGTGACGATCCTCCCCCCAAAAAGAAAGATTCGGAATTGGACTAAAGTTTACACCAGTATTTAATGCGTGTGCACTAAGTAACGTACATGCACCTAATCCACCAACTTCATACGTTCCAGGTACCTTTAATTGATTAATGAATTCCATAGTTCTGCGTTTTTTTTCTTCATCTGATAATCGTTCTCCATGTGTAGCGTGATATAAAGTATATTCATCTTGAACCCATACTTGTGGAAGTGGGTCTGCGTTTATCTGCCATTTTGTCCAAAAGATGGTAGAAATAATGTTCTTGTCTATTCGAATTAAATATTCAATGGTGTTTGGATGAATAAGAAGGTCTGAATCAATTAAGAATAAATAATTATACCCTTTATCCCTTGCATGTTTGATAATTTGATTCTTAAATTCAGCTACTTTCCAGATAGCTTGATGATTCCAAATATGCGTATTACCATTACGAGAATACCCCTGATGGTCATAGGGAGAGGGAGCAATAATTTCTGTACTGCCTTCATTATCTTGAGCGAAGTTCCTCAATAGTTGCTTTGAAGCTTTATCAGTATTATCATCAACGAACATATAATGGATAGTAATATTTGTTTGCTTCAGCTCAGATAAAGATGTTAAAAATTCTTTTAGAATAGGGTATTCCTGATGAATGGGTGACCCGATTAAGACACTGTGTTGTTTCATCCGAAATAGTACCTCCTTGTATGCGCGTAACAAAATAATCCTTGTAGTATTATATCGATCCGTTCATCAAATGTTCATTGTTTGATGTTTTTTAGGTAATGTAGAGTGGACAGCAAGGCAAAACCATCCTGTCTGTATGGCAATCGATATTAGGGTGAAAACATTAACAAAATCAATAAAATTATTATTGCAATTCATTTATGTAAGCGGTATAATTGCAATATACAATATTTTGTATATTATGAAGGAGTCGATATGAGCAGAATTTGGGAAAGTTTATTTTCAAAAAATGGTTTAGCGGCAAAAGAGATAGCTGGAAAAATGCTGCATATTCAAGAGGGGGATAGAATTCCTAGAGTAAGCGACTTAGCGAAAACATTAGAGATTGGAAATGGAACCGTTCAAGGTGCTTTAAAGGTTTTAGAAAACTTGCACGCTATTCATTTGGAAGCAAGGGGACATCTTGGAACGTTTTTACGAAAGAAAGATGTTGTATTACTGAAAGAAATAGCAGGTGTTGGCTCGTTAATAGGTGCTATGCCGCTGCCATATTCACCTAAGTATGAAGGGTTGGCAACAGGATTAATTGAGGCATCGGAAGCGATGTTAAATCATATCGACCTTGCTTACATGAGAGGATCTAAACAACGGCTTGAGTCGTTAAAGGCAAGAAGGTCTGATTTTGTAATTATGTCCCAGCTTGCAGCTGAACAAGAAGTTTCTGAGGATGAGAATCTAGAGATAGCGCTGAATTTTGGAGCCCATACGTATGTTACAGCACACCAAATCTTTTTTTCTAACCATGGTGAACAAAAAATAAAAGATGGTATGCGTGTCGGGATAGATTATACTTCAATAGATCAATCGAAAATTACACTCATGGAATGCAGAGGCCTTGATGTTGAGTTAATACCTGTTAACTATATGCAGCTCTTTGAAATGCTTTTAAAGGGAGATCTCGATGCAGCAGTTTGGAATGCTGATGAAAATCGAGCAAGAGAAACCTTCCAAGTAGGCGAATTTCAGTCAGCGTCTACACGGCAAGTCGTGAAAAATGCATCTACTTCGGTCATTCTTATTGAAAAAGATCGAAAAGATGTAAAGGAATACATTACAAAGCTGGATAAAGAAAAAATACTACGAATTCAGCAACAGGTTGTGAATAAGGAAAAGCTCCCACACTATTAGTGTGAGGCAGTTTTTTATCATCAATATACAGAAAACTGTATTTTATCTAGGGGGTATATGTATGAATGTAGCTGAATTAGAAGATAGACTCCACATTTTAGTCTTAGGGGAGGTAATAACGAAAGAAGCATGTCATATTACTTTAGCTGCTTTTCAAGAATTAGTGAATGAATTAGAGCTAGAAGAGGTGGATCAGGCAGAAATGTTATTTACTCACTTACCTTCTGCATTGACAAGAATTGAAAGAGGTGAAGCTCTTGAGGCCCCATCTCCTGCTATTATGGAAGAAGTGAAGCAATCTGCTTATTATCTAGATGCAGAAAGACATGTGAATAAGGTACAACAGAGCTGGGAGAAAGAGCTTCCTCAGGAAGAAAAGGAATTTTTATACATGCATTATACAAACGTATTAGCTATGAATAAAGGAGGAAATAAAAAATGAAAATTGTTATAGGTGGACAAGTAGAGAAAAAAGCGATTGAAGCGTTAATTAAAGATGTGGATCCCGCTGTTGAGACTGTTGTGAAGTCAGATTTAGATGCAGCAATGGCCATGAAAACAGGTCAAGCCGATTATTATTTAGGTGCTTGCCATACTGGTGGTGGCGGTGCACTTGCAATGGCAATTGCGATGATAGGAAAAGATAAATGTGAAACGGTGTCTATGCCAGGGAAGAAGCCTGACGCTTCCAGAGTAGAAGAGGCTGTAAAAGAGGGGAAAATAGCTTTCGGTTTTACTGGTGATCATATGGAAGCAGCGGTTCCTATGATCCTTCAAGCTTTAAAAAATAAAGGATAATCACAAATAAAGGGGGACTATTAGATGGAAATGATATTTGTAATTTTGATTGGGGCAATTGCCGCTGTACTAGCCAACATGAACATAGCCGTTTTCAATGATGGGTTACGGCCAATTGTATCGGAGCATTTAGAGGGACGATTGAAGCGTAGAGAGCTAGGGCTAACGGCATTTGCCATGAGTTTTGGTTTAGTAGTAGGATTTGGAATACCTTTTACCATTACAGCAAGTATTATTTTGATTCATAGTATTTTACTTGGAACAGATATTATTGGCTTGATGACACCGAAGAATAAGTGGGGTACACCCGTTGCCGCAGTAATTGGTGGTTTATATGGTTGGGGACTATTGATGGGATTGGAAGGCTTTGTAAAGCTATTTGAATACTTACCTGTTAACTTCCTTGAACCGATGGGAGAGGTAGGAACACCAGTAGTTGTAACATTTATGGCTTTCCCAGCATTAGCAGTTGCGATGCAATTTAGTGTTAAGAAAGGGATTGTTACGTTTATTGTAGCGGCACTAGTTAGGCAGCTAGCGGTGTTTGTCAATGATAGTGGCTTCCTAAGTATCGGTGATAACGTGATCACGTTAAATCAAGAGGGTATGGCTCTTATCGCTGGTATGATTTTCTTATTTGCTTTTGCTATGAGGGAAAAGACGGAAGAAGGTTCATCTGTTGACTTAGCATCCATATTCAGTGAGAAAGTTAAATCAATTAAAAAGAATGTTGTCTTCTTTATGATTATTGGTGCACTAATTGCTGGTGCGACGAATCTATTACTAATGGCCGGAGACCCAATTTCTCTTAATCTATTAGCTGAAGGAAAGCAAACAGATGCTGGAATTGCTGCTGCAGCTAGAGCCATTGGTTTCATTCCTTTAGTTGCCAGTACAGCAATAGCTACTGGTGTCTACAGTCCTGTTGGATTCACCTTGATATTTGTAGTTGGTCTATTCGTACCAAATGTTTGGGTGGCAGTAATTGTTGGGGCTATTGTTATCTTTTTAGAAGTAATGTTATTAAGTTCGATTGCTAAGTTCTTAGACAAATACCCTGGTGTAAGGAACTCAGGGGAAAATATTCGTAGTGCAATGACAAAATTATTAGAAGTTGCCTTATTAATTGGAGGGGCAAATGCAGCAAATATCATTGCACCTGGTTTTGGATTCTTCTTTATCGCAGGCTTCTATTTATTGAATGAGGTTGCTGGAAGACCAATCGTCCGAATGGCGGTTGGGCCTGTTGGAGCAATCGCAGTTGGTGTTATTGCAAACATATTGGTACTACTAGGAATTATGTCAGTATCTTAAGTACAAACAGCATAGGAGTGATTAGCAAATGATACAGACTGTAAAGGGAAAAATTGAGAAAGAAGCATTTGGTGTTTGTGCGGCGCATGAGCACCTCTCCATTGACTTATCTAGAGTAAAAGGGGATCCAGATACAATTTTGGATGATGAACAAGGGATGATGGAAGAACTTGCTTATTTTTATCAAGCAGGTGGACGATCCTTGATAGAACTGACGAATGATGGAATGGGAAGAGATGTCAAAAGGCTAGTTCGTTTAAGTGAAGAATCTGGTGTACACATTGTTACATGTACTGGTTTTTATAAAGATCCATTCATACCTGAATTTGCCCAGGGGTGGGATCGTGAACAATTTGCTACTCATTTCATAAAAGAAAGTAAAGAAGGAATTGAGGATACAGGTGTTCTTCCTGGAATTATCGGGGAGGTAGGGACAAGTGTTAATGAGATAAAACCAGTGGAAAAAGAGCTCATTATTGGAGCTGGCATGGCTGGTCTAGAGACAGGCTTACCGATTTCCACCCATACATCTTTAGGGACGCTAGGTAGTAAGCAAGTGGACATGTTTTTTGCATTGGGATTACCGAAGGAACAAATAATCATTGGTCATCAGGATTTAAATCCTAATAAGGAAGAGGTTTTAGACGTACTTCAATCTGGTGTATATATTGGATTTGATACGATTGGTAAGAATAATTACAGACCGGATGAGGAGCGTTTGGACTTTCTATTAGATTTTATTGAGAGAGGTTTCCATAAACAAATTGTTTTGTCAGCAGACTTAACACGAAAATCCCATTGGCATAAATTTGGTGGTCCGGGATATGATCTTGTGTTAAACGATTTTATCCCTGCATTAAAAAAACGTGGTGTAACGGAGACGGTAATTACAGACCTGCTTGTAAAAAATCCAGCAAATGCATTTTCAGTAAAGGAGCGGTAATATGGCTTACAATCCGGAAAAATTAAAATATGCTTCATCTGTACTTCCAACGTTGACAGTTGAGGAGGCTCAACAGCTTCAATTTAAATTAACCCATAGTATGAGTAAATATTTTACAGGTGATCAATTCTTATCTATGGGTGACCTTGGTGTCGCTCCTCGTTATCAGAAACCAGAACAAACGGAAAGGGTAGAGCGTGTTATTGCCGATTTTTTTGAAGCTGAAAAGTCTGCTCTCGTTCGAGGTGCAGGTACAAGTGCGATTCGAATCATTCTGAGCACGCTCCTTGAAGCTGGTGATAGCATGTTCATTCATACTGCTCCTGTTTATACAACGACGAAGGATACGATTCGTATTCTAGGTATTCAGACAGAATCAATAAATTACAATGATTTGAATGCTGTAAAGGAAGCTGTGCAACAGAATCAATCCTGTAAGCTTTTTTATATTCAGCATGCAAGGCAACAGCCGACAGATATCTACCATCTAAAAGAGGTTATTCAAACGGTGAAGAATATTCGTCCAGACCTTCCAATCGTTGTTGACGATAATTATTGTGCGATGAAAGCTTATGGGATTGGTGTAGAATATGGTGCTGATTATTCTACGTTTTCCGGATTCAAGCTGCTTGGGCCAGAAGGTATTGGAGTAATTGTAGGGAAAAAAGACGGTATAGAGACACTACAGCAACGAAATTATTCTGGTGGTGGACAAGTACAGGGATATGAAGCGATGGAACTTTTACGTATGATGACATTTGCTCCAGTATCACTAGCAACGCAGAATGAACAGGTTGAAGAGGTTTGTAAACAATTAAATGAGGGCGTCATCGAAGGAATTGCAGCAGCCTATATGACAAATGCGCAATCAAAAAATGTCATTGTTGAGCTAGAGCAGCCAATTGCGCAAGAAGTTATTCAAAACAGTAATGGACTTGGTGCTGCTACTCATCCAGTAGGCGCAGAATCAAAATATGAAATTATTCCAATGATTTATCGTGTTTCAGGCAGTTTTATTGAAGCACAGCCACACTTAAAACAATATGGATTACGCATTAACCCGATGAAATCGGGAGCATCCACAGTTATTCATATCTTAAATAAAGCAATAAAAATGGTCAACTAGATTTTTATGAAGGAGGGGTGCTTCCATGTTTTTGCATACAACAATACAAAGAAATCCAGAGCTGATATATGCCGGGCTTTCGTTACATCAAAACGGAGAGATTCCTCCAAATACGTATATTATCGATGTAGATGCTCTAAAAGCAAATGCCAGCATGTTAGCAGATACTGCTAAAAAGCATGGAATGGAATTATATTTTATGAGTAAGCAGCTAGGCCGATTTCCGGAGGTTGTAAATTATATCGTAGAAAGTGGAATAAAAAAAGCAGTAGCTGTTGACTTTGATGAAGGTAAAGTACTCGCAGATCACGGTATCGCGATAGGTAATATTGGACATTTGGTTCAACCTGGAAAGCATCAGTGGAAGGAGATACTTAGCTGGAGCCCAGAGGTTGTTACGATATTTTCATATGAGCGTGCAAAACAATTATCAGATGCAGCAGTAGATATTGGTACAAAGCAGGATATTTTATTGAAAGTCGTTGGCCCTGAAGACAGTATTTATGAATCGCAGGAGGGTGGGATTCCACTAGGTGAGCTACATCGAGAACTTGATCGAATACTAACCTTACCTGGTGTTCGGATAATAGGTGTAACTACTTTTCCTAATTTACAATTAGCGGATAATAAGCAGGAAATGGTTGCAACTGCTAATCTCACAACGTTATTAAAAGGAAAGCAATTACTAGAAGAGAAAGGAATTACAGTAAAACAGGTCAATGGTCCGAGTGGGACGAGTGTTGACACGATTCCGTATCTAGCTACTCACGGAGTAACTCATGGTGAGCCAGGACATGGATTAACAGGGACAACACCAATACATGCGTTTAAGAGGTTGCCAGAAATTCCTGCAATGATCTATGTTTCTGAAGTATCACACGAAACGAAAGATCATTATCAGGTTATTGCTGGTGGTTTTTATGGGAGATCGAATATGGAAGGCTGTTTAGTAGGAAGTCACAAAGAATCCATTCTTCAACAGTATGTGGCGGCAAGGCAAAGTAGCCCAGAAGCTATTGACTATTACGGTTCCATTGCAAAACCAGATTGTTTTAAAGTAAAGATTGGCGATACAGCTATTTTTTCCTTCCGTACACAAATATTTGTAACCAGAGCTCATGTAGCACTTGTTGAAGGGATACAGTCTGGAACACCCAAGCTTGTACATCTAGAAAGGAAGTGGTGATCATGGCGAAAATGACATTACTTGTCATTGACAGCTTTGGAATTGGCGCAATGGATGATTGTGTTGATTATCAACCATCCGATTGCACGGCTAACACGTATAAGCATATTCGTGATGTGAAAAAAGATGATTTACAAATTCCCTTTATGTATCAATCTGGTCTTGGGGCTTTGGTTGACAATCAAGTTCCACCACCAAATGCCTATGGTCGTTCCAAATTAGCTCACCATGGCGCAGATACGTATTTGGGACATCAAGAAATAGCTGGAAGTTGCCCCAAAAAATCGCATAAGCGTCTAATGAAGGACATTCATTTAACAATGAAAGTTGTACTAGAGAACGCTGGATATCGTGTGACGTATCCAATTGCAGATTGTCCCATATTATTAGTGAACGATGCAGCAGTTGTTGCTGATAATTTAGAATCAGCATATGGAAATATTATTAATGTAACAGCTGATTTCAAGAAGATGCCTTTTTCAGAAGTTAAAAAGCTTGGTCGTGTCGTCCGTGAGAACGTAGATACTACTCGAGTGATTGCTTTTGGTGGACCATATACGTCGATCGAGCATATTTTGTCCTGTGTAGAAGAAAAGCATAAAGGACAATGGGGAGTGAATACGCCGAAAGCCAAGGTTTATGGAGAGGGCTATAATGTGTATCACATGGGCTATGGTGTTGAAATTGACCAGCAATTCCCGATGATTGCTGCGCACCATGGTTTGAAGGTTCATCGCTTAGGAAAAACTGCAGATGTATTGCATGGTGAGGGACCATCTGATCCGATTGTTAACACTACCGATCTCCTCCATACTGTGAGTCATGTTTATGAACAGGAAGAAGCAGACGCAGCTTTTCTCATAAATGTACAGGAAACAGACTTGGCAGGACATGCTGAGGATGTTAATTGGTATTGTCAGCTATTAAATGAAACTGATAAGTGGTTATCTGATTCGTTTCTTCCTCTAATGGCAGACGATGATTTGCTAATTGTTATGGCTGACCATGGAAATGATCCAACAATTGGCCATGCTAATCATACAAGGGAATATGTGCCGATTTTGATTCTTGGTAAGAAGGTAAAACAGGCGAATATTGGCCTCCGGGATACAATGGCTGATGTTGGTGCTACATTCTGCGATTTCTTTCAGCTACCATCAACGGCAGAAGGAAAAAGCTTCTTATCTGAAATAATAGACCGATAGATTTCATATAAAGAGGCTGGACAAAACACAACTTCTTACTCAAAATACGAATAATCATATTATCAATAGGAGTAGCATTGCCGTACCGTGAAACTATACGCTCTTTCCGCGGGAACGGCCTCAGCTAACTGGGTAAAGAAAAACACGTTACCACGTGGATCTTCGGACTCGTGCTGTTCCCGCTGGAGTCTCGCTTGTTTTAGATGTTCAACGAATGATTTTAATCAAAAAACGAACGATAATTAATTTAAACTAATTATTGTTCGTTTTTTACTGTTTTTCCGTTCTTTTGTCTCAGCCTCTTTGCTTTATCCCACATATAACTAGCAGTAACCCCCACGGATTGAAGTTTCATTTTATGTGCAATGACTAATTGCATACTTTGTTTTTAAGCTATAAGCAATATCGTATCTTGAATTTAGAAAACATGTTAATATTGCATTAATCCTATCGGGAAAGGAGTTTTTACTTTATGGCTAAGCAAACGTATTTAGGGAAATCTGATATTTCGGTCTACCCAATTGGGCTAGGGACAAATGCTGTTGGTGGACATAATATTTATCCGAATTTGTTAGATGAACGTGAGGGCCAGGATGTTGTGCGTAAGGCGCTGAATAATGGGATTAATATGCTAGATACAGCCTTTATCTATGGACCAGAGCGTTCTGAAGAGCTAATTGGTGAAGTAATGAAGGAATATAAGCGAGAAGATATTATCATCGCAACCAAAGGTGCACATAAATTTATCGGTGATGATATTGTGATGGGATAATTCACCAGCATTTTTAAAACGATCAGTAGAGGATAGTTTGCGTCGTCTGCAAACAGACTATATTGATTTATTTTACATTCATTTTCCAGATGAAGATACGCCAAAAGATGAAGCTGTAGGTGCATTAAAAGAGTTAAAAGATGAAGGGAAAATTCGATCCATTGGTGTTTCTAATTTTTCTCCGGAACAATTAAAGGAAGCGAATAAAGATGGATACGTTGACGTACTGCAAGCAGAATATAATCTATTAAAACGTGATGCGGAAACGAAATATTTTCCTTATACCGAAAAAGAAAATATTACGTTCATTCCTTATTTTCCATTAGAATCAGGTTTATTAGCTGGGAAATATAATATAAATAGTACTTTCACTGATTTGCGAGCACAGAACCCTAATTTTCAAGGTGAGAAATTCGAAGAAAATCTTGCGAAAGTAAAACAGGTTAACATGATAGCTGAAGCATATGGCGAAGAGGTAGTGCATATTGTACTGGCCTGGTATTTGACACAGCCTTCGGTTAATGTTCTTATTCCTGGAGCTAAGCGTCCTGATCAAGTACTTAGCAATAAAAGAGCTGCTGAGATTTCTCTTTCGCAAGCAGATGTACAAAAAATTAGTGATATATTTGCATAGCTGTTAGTTTCCGAGCACTTTTTGCTGTAAGCAAATGGTGCTCTTTTTAAAAAGGGGAGTTTGTTTTAAGCGTAATGACCACCAATTTTTTGGCTTCTTTCTAGGGTAATTCCAGCGTCTGTGTAACTGATGGCACGGAGAATAGAAGTAGAACCATATTTGGCACGGATAGCGTCCATCGTATAACCAATATCATTTTTCTTTGCCCTGTCTTCAAACAAATTGAGCTGTGTTTCTTGTTTTTTATATAAATTATCTAATGTAACATAGGCACGACGAACGCTGCTTACTCCATCATAAAACTGTAAAAACAAATCCATACAAACATGGTAAACATCCATCGTCACATTTGTCGGGATTTGGATAGAGCGAGAACGGGAAAAACCACCTCCTGTAGCTTTAGAATAGCCGATTGCTAGATGAATCGTTTTACCAGCCATGTTAGCAGTGCGAGCTCTACGACATACTTCTTCACAAAGGTCAAGTAGACAAACTTCTGTTTCTTGCATAGAGTAATCACGTAGTAAGGAAATACCATGACCAAATCCCTTTTGTTCCGTTTTAACAAAATCACCGAGGACTGGGCTTAAATCGATTCCCCAAGCATGCCAATAAAGCTGTTCTCCCATCACCCCAAAACGTTTTTTTAAGTGATTTAAATCATAGCGTGCAAGCTGTCCCAGTGTGACAATCCCCATCTTGTTTAAATTATTCTTCATTCTACTGCCAATTCCCCATATTGCTTCTATCGGAAATGACCATAACTTTGCTTCGACATCCTCATATTTGCATTCCGCAATTCCTTGCTTTTTGGCATGAAGATCCATAACAACTTTTGCAAGGAATTTATTATCACCGATACCAATAGAGCTCGTAATTCCAAAGCATTCAAGGATGTCGTGCTTCATCCGTTTTGCCACTTCCCAACGACTGCCAAACAATTTTGTTAATCCATTAACGGTAACCCAGACTTCATCAACAGAGTATGGATGAATAGCTTCCTTAGGCACATACTGATTAATTAATTTGGTTATTTCAGCAGACACATATAAGTAATCAGCCATATGTGCACGGACAATATATAAATCTGGATCATCCGGTAGCTCAAAAAAGCGGCTGACATTGCTAATTCCATATTTTTTCTTTAAAGCTGGCGATGCTGCCAGTACAATACTTCCTGATCGGTTCGGATCCCCTACAACTGCAAGCAGGACCTTCATTGGATCTTTTCCTAATTTAATTGCTTCGACACTTGCATAAAAGGAGCGCATATCAATGCAAAGTACATCGTTGCGTGGATAAGAAGCATAGTTCATATTAATCCACCTCCGAAAAAAGAACGTTTGTTCTTATTGTATGCTGATAGCCCTATTTTATTCAATGGAAATATATGCACATATAGGTACTTATTATCAAACGAATCGTATGCTTGCCGGATAATTGTGATTATTCCCTAAAAATATATGTTATATTGGAAGAATAAGAGGAGGTGATACTATGAAGAACAAACCAATTTATGTAGAAATACCCATTCAATCGGATACAGAAACAATATGGAAATTCACACAAACACCGGACTTACATGAAAAGTGGGATTTACGTTTTTCATCTATCTCGTATTTACCAAAGGATGAAGTGAAGCAGCAACAAAAATTCTCGTATAAAACGAGAATTGGCTTTGGTTTACAAATAAAAGGCTGGGGGAGAAGTTCCGGAAGCTCCAATACAAAGGATGGATCTAAGGTATCCTCCCTGCAGTTTGGTTCAGATCAGACAGTATCCATTATTAAGGAAGGTGGAGGGTATTGGAAATACATACCACAACAAGATTCTACACTGTTTCTTACAAAATATAACTATAAAACAAGGTTTGGATACTTAGGTAAACTGTTTGATTTTTTCATTTTTCGTCCATTGATGGGATGGGCCACAGCAATCAGTTTTGCTGTGTTAAAAAGGTGGATAGAAGAAGGAGAGATGCCAACAACACAGTATTTACGTTTCTTTAGTAGTTGGTTATTCACCTTGTTATTTAGCTTTATTTGGCTCTATCATGGATTAGCTGCTAAGTTGATACACCAACATCCTGTTGAATTATCAATGGTACAAACGGCACTTTCAATCAATGTAAAACAAGCATCTGTGCTAATTATGATCACTGGAGCGATAGAAGTTATGTTTGGGTTGATGTGGCTATTCTACGAAAATAGAAGATGGTTATACATAATACAAATTGCAATTTTTCCGTTATTAGGAATCATAGCCAGTTTAACAACTCCAGATCAGCTCTTTCATCCATTTAATCCCGTAACGTTTAATTTGGCTTTGCTAGTGGTTTCTATCGTAGGGTTACACACTACTAAGAATATTCCTACAGCAAGAAGCTGTAAGCGTAAGTAAGAAGGAGTTGCAAATGTCTATTTATAAAAAGGTATTAGAAAACCAATTTTATGATCTTCACCCTATGTTACAAAGACGATATGAATTTAAAAGAAATAGTATCTTTAAAGCAACGGGAGTGATGAAATGTGTAAGAGGGGGACCAATGTGGTTATTTCCTATCTTTTGGCTAGGTAAAAAGTATAAATTATTCTTTCCTGAATCTGGAAAGAATATTCCATTTGAAATTGTAAATTCGCAAATAATAGCAAGCGATGGAACCGAACAGGTTCACTGGGAAAGAGTATTTTATTTTAATCATAAAAAGCGCTTTTTTAATGCACGTATGTATCTAAATTCCGAACAAAACCTTATCCAAGATTATCTAGGTGAACCTGCTAAGTTTTATTCCGATTTAGCACTGTCAATAACGAAAGAAGGAGGATTGCGAATTGATTCTAAAAAACAGAGACTCGTATTACCATTTATAGAAATTCCATTACCCAAAATATTTCAGGGATTGGCTACTGTAACGGAAACATATATGGAAACGAAAGCGGTGTACTATATACAGGTTCAGGTTAAAAATCCTATAATTGGAACGGTTTTCTCATATGAAGGGGAGTTTAAAAGCAATGACATTTTTTAAAGTAGCCTGTATGAATAGTGTCTTATTCATTCTGATTACCTTGTATGGAAAAGATTCTTGGTACTTATTAATATTATCTGCAGCACAATTAATTTTTGTGCCATACATGCTGCACATCATTTTAAAAGAACAAAGAGGCTGGATCCCCACTTTTTATCCATATTTTGGAATTGTCGCATCTATAGCCATTTTTGTACTGCAAATAACACAAGATTCTCCAATTGATACAATACTGGCAACCATCTATTTCATGTTTACAATCATGTTGGCAATCCTTGGGGTCAACCGTTTTCTACATAGAGGTTTTGTACATGTCGAGGAGTTTTTAATTGATATTGGACTTATTTATATGGTTATAGGTGGAGCTTGGTTTGTGGCGCATGAAGCACAGATTGATACAGGCTTTTCACCTATTATTACATGGTTAACAGCAAATCATTTTCACTATTCTGCATTTCTATTACCTGTTTCTGTCGGGCTTTTAGGAAGAGTCCATCAATCGAAATGGTATCCATTAGTCGCAACCGTTATTATCATTTCACCTATGGTTGTCGCGTTAGGAATTACGTTCTCGGTTATTTTGGAATTCGTGTCTGTCATACTTTATATCATTGGAATATATGGTTTAATTGGCTTATCATTTCAAACTTCGTTCCAAAACACGTTCCAAAAATGGTTTGTCCGTATTTCATACAGTGCATTAGGAATTTCAATACTTTTCTCACTTATATATGCACTTGGGAATCTTTCAGAGCGATTTTTTATTTCCATTGACTTCATGATACTGTTTCATGGCTTGATAAATATCATACTGTTTGCAGGAATAGGTACAATAGGCTGGTTAGTTGCTCCACCATTAAGTAAGCAAAGGGAGATAGTCTTTCCAATTAGTAAGATCAGAGGATCAGTCGTAGTAGACGAAGCAATTCTAAATGGAAAGACGGATGAACAAAGTTATAACGGGCTTATAGACTCTATGAAACAATTTGCATATGATATCGATACAGAGACGTTATCCAATACGATTATCGATTTCTATGAAAATACAAAAAGTTATCGATTATTTGCCGAAGTATATTGGCATCACTGGTTTCTACCCCTGGCAATTATCTATCGACAAATAAGCCGCTTTATAAAGCAATTGAATTTACCTTTATCCAGTAGATGTAACGAAATGACAGGAGATATACACGGGATCGCCGATCATATAGATGGCCGAAGCAATACAAGAGCATGGGTCAGAAAAATCAGTCAAGAGACTGTTTTTGTAGCGTTATATTCCCATCACCAAAGTGGGGAGCGTACTTATATGAATATTGCTTTACCATTGCCTCGTACATCCATGATTGGAATTTTGGAATTAAATCAACAAGGAGAGCATTTGCAGTTAACCAGCAAAAAAGTACGTACAACTAAAGCGGATTCGGGTATTTATTTAGTGATTAGAAATCGGTTATTTAGGTTGCCGATTGAAGAAACCTTTGATGTAGAAGAAGTAGAGGAAGGTTTACTTAAAGCCAGACATCGAATGTGGCTGTTCTCTATACCATTTTTACATATTAATTATCGTATTGAACATAAGCATCTACCACAACTTGAGAGAAAGGTGGAGTAATGTTTGCATCCGTTATTTACTATGCTGTAGTTTGCTATAAAGGAAATGAGTGGATAGGTTGTATATATAGAAGCGCGAAATCTTAAAAAAACAGGAATGAAAGACAGTCTTGTGGAAATAATGAATAAGGCCATAAACTTAAGCTATTTTGAGGTGTGTTCTTATGTTTGTACATCCTAAGGGTATAGGGTGGCTGGTTATTTTAGGATTGATCGTTACTGTATGTATAGCTTCTTCTGTGTCTTGCACTGCAACAGCGGCTAATGGAAAAGGAGAGAGCTATAGTATGAAGCAAGAGCTAGATTCATATATCTATAAAGAACCAAAATTAAAGGGCGGATTAATTGGGGTAAGTATTCGACAAGCGGATACAGGCAAAATAATTTATGAGCATATGGGAAATACTCGGTTTCGACCTGCCTCTAATATGAAGTTGTTAACTGCAGCGACGAGTATATCCGTGTTGGGAAAGGATTATCAATTTTCTACAGAATTACGTACTAATGGGACGATAAAGCAGGGGAGGTTGAATGGAAATCTGTATTTAGTTGGAAAAGGGGACCCTACCTTGTTGCCAGAAACCTTTGACATGTTCGCAGCAAAGTTAAAAGCAATGGATATTGATCATATTTCTGGAGATATAATCGGTGACGATACATGGTATGATGCAGTTCGCCTCTCACCAGATATGATTTGGAGTGATGAGCATTATTATTATGGTGCACAAGTATCTGCATTAACAGTTTCTCCAGACAAGGATTATGACGCGGGAACTGTCCGTTTAGAAATACAATCAGGTGGAATTGGTGAAAAGCCACAAGTATCCATGTCACCAAAAAACAATTATATAGAAATAAAAAATGAAGCAATAACGGTAAAAGCTGAGCAAGAAGAAGACCTCATCATAGAACGTGAGCACGGGACAAATATCGTATCAGTGTCAGGAATAATCCCTAAAGCCAAAGAGCCGATCAAAGAGTGGATAGCTGTCTGGGAACCCACTGGCTATGCACTGGACTTACTTAAGCAGGCTTTAGTCAAGCAGAATATAACATGGCATGGAGTAGTGAAAAGTGGCGAGGCACCTATAGAATCGAAATTGCTTTTCACGCATTCATCTATGACGTTAGCAGAGCTGCTTATTCCATTTATGAAACATAGTAACAACAGTCTTGGAGAGATTTTAGTAAAGGAAATGGGAAAAAAAGTATACGGAGAAGGAAGCTGGGAGCAAGGAATCGAGGCGCTAAAGAGACAATTAAAGCGGTTTGGTTTGAATCAAGAAAAACTACTTATTCGTGATGGTTCAGGAATATCACATGTAACATTAATACCACCAACCGCAATTACCCAATTATTATACGCTGTTCAAAAAGAAGCGTGGTTTCCAAGCTTTATAAAGTCACTTCCAGTAGCTGGGGATTCTGATCGGCAAATAGGAGGGACGTTACGTTATCGAATGCCTGATTTAGTTGTGCAAGCTAAAACAGGGACAATTTACGGTGTTAGTACATTATCGGGCTATGCTGAAAAAAGCAATAAAGAAAAGCTAATATTCTCCATTATGATTAACAATCTAATTGATGAAGAGGAAGGAAAGGTAATAGAGGATCAACTATTGGAAATTATAGTGGATACAGATTAAAACAACTAAATAAATGAAATAAAAGCTGTTGTAGTAAAGCAATAGCTTTTTTATAGTCTAGGAAATGCCCATGTGGATAAATAGGGGGTTGTTGAGCCGTGTCCAACTCCAACGCCCAGAAATGAGGCGACTTCACGAATTTCCCTACACGATAAGTCACCATCGGCTCGCAAGCACACCATGATTTCTTTATCTCCGTTGACTTGCTCCAGTAGCTACGTTTCTAATCGGGCACTTGCGCTTTTGTTCTTAGTTAAGAAAGTATAAAATCAGTGCAATGACTGCGTTAAGCCAAGTAGTTATTTTGAAATGTTTGATGTATATTGGCAATGCTCCGACTAATTACTTCGCTTTCCGCGGGCACGGTCTCAACTAACTTTGCAAAGAAGAACACGTTGCAAAGTGGATTTTCGGCTCGCGCTAATCCCGCAGGAGTCT
>NZ_BAAACY010000146.1:0-1567 GCF_039521925.1 Virgibacillus salarius
ACTTAGCTATATTGGTTTCTCCTCATTGCTTGAGGGGGCTTACTGCCAGTTATATGCGGGATAAAGTGAGTCTTCCATCCGTGGGGAAGTTTATTTATCCCCACGGATGGTTAGACGAACCAATCGGACATTTACTGGCAGTTGATCCCACACTTAGCTATATTGGTTTCTCCTCATTGCTTGAGGGGGCTTACTGCCAGTTATATGCGGGATAAATGGACCTTGACTTATTTATTAGAACCTACTATGTTGAAAGTAATTTAATTTTAAGATAGTACAGAATGGGGGAAGCTTATTATGAAAATTCTTGCCTATCAACGCGTCGAAAAGCCTGTGCTTGATGATTTACAAAAAAACCATGACGTTCAATTTTTTAAGAATGTGGATACAAATTCAGATCAAGCTTTCTTAGCTTTTCTTCAACAAGCAGATGGTATTATTGGACTCGATTTAAAGATTGATCGTCAATTATTGGATCGTGCTCCAAACTTAAAAATTGTTAGTAATGTTTCAGTTGGGTACAATAACTTAGATTTAGAAGCATTGACTAATAGAAAGATTATGGCAACTAATACTCCTGGCATTCTGACCGATACAGTCGCTGATATGGTCTTTGGCTTAATACTATCAACAGCTAGAAGGCTCCCCGAACTCAATCAACTCGTAAAATCAGGTAATTGGGTTGAATCACTGGATAGTAGACATTATGGTACTGATGTACATCATAAAACAGTAGGTATTATTGGTATGGGGAGAATCGGCTTTGCCATTGCCCAACGAGCTCATCATGGTTTTGATATGAACATTCTCTACCATAGCCGCACCCGAAAGCCCGAAGCTGAAGAGAAATTTCAGGCAACCTACGCTAGCTTAGATCAATTATTACAACGTTCTGATTTCGTTTGTCTGATTACACCATTAACTAAAGAAACAAAACATTTGATTGGTCAACGGGAATTTAACTTGATGAAGAAAACAGCTATTTTCATTAACGGTTCTCGCGGAAAGACAATTGTCGAACAGGATTTAATTCAAGCGTTAAAAAACGGCAATATCGCAGGTGCAGGCCTTGACGTATTTGAACAAGAACCTGTCGATCCTAAAAATGATTTATTGAAAATGGATAATGTAGTCACCTTACCCCATATTGGTTCATCGACTCACGAGACGGAATTAAAAATGTCAGAATTAGCTGCCGAAAATTTGCTTGCAGGTTTACGTGGACAAAAACCACCAAACTTAATTAATGATACGGTATGGAAATAAAGTGAAACTTCCATCCATGGGAGCTGTTATCCCCACGGATGGTTAGTACCACAAGGGTATGACCTAAAGGCCCTTAAACCAATCAGACATTTACTGGCAGTTGATCCCACACTTAGCTATATTGGTTTCAATTGATTACGTGATTTGGGGAGCTTACTGCCAGTTATATGCGGGATAAAGTGAGACTTCCATCCGTGGGGAAGTTTATTTATCCCCACGGATGGTTAGACGAACCAATCGGACATTTACTGGCAGTTGATCCCACACTTAGCTATATTGGTTTCAATTGATTGCGTGATTT
>NZ_BAAACY010000147.1:0-1477 GCF_039521925.1 Virgibacillus salarius
GAAAGGGAAGTGGGCAGCCGGAGTGGTGGTCAAGCAAGCAGTAGCTATTATTCCATAATAGCTACTAGAGAAAGCGTGAATCTGAGCATGTAGTGATAAGGACTGAGCGAATTTCACTCAGTTTTTCTTAGACTGTTGGTTAAGGGAAGGCAGTAATCCAGCTGGGTTTCTCTGGTTCAAATGTGTATACATGTTAAATTTAAGGTAATTTTTGAAAAAAATTGTATGACTTCTTTTGAAATGGTTATGCTAAGACAGATAACGAACAACAAAAGGAGGTAAAATACATGAAGAAAAAACTTCTAGTGAAGTTTGGTGCACCAGTATTAGCGTTGTCTTTAATCGCAGCATGCGGAACAGATGACGATCAGGATCCAGTAGAGGATGAGGCACCTCTAGATCAACAGGAAGAAGATAATATCGATGACAATCCTGCTGATGATAATGGAGGAATGAATGAAGAAAATCCTGACATGGAGAATGATGGTAACGGCACTGACGAAAATAATGATAATAACATGATGGATGATGAAAACAAAGATGAGAATGGAGAAGGAAATCAATAACATTTCATTTCTTCACTCTTAATGTGGCTTTTTATCCTACATTTACTGGCAGTAAGACCCTCGCTTCAAGCAATAAAGTGAAACCGTTATTGGTAAGTGGGGGATGCCTGCCAGTAAATTCCGATTGATTTAAAGACCTTTAGGTCATACCCTTGTGGTATTACCAATTCGTGGGGGATAAACAAAACCTCATGGATTGAAGTTTCACATTATCACTAAATAAGCAGAACAAATCCTAAAGTAGGAAAGTTCTGCTTTTGTTATTCTAAGAAATTATAAAACTAGTCCATTTGGATTATATAGGCGTGTTGAGCCGCGTCCAGCTCTAGCGTCCAGAAACGAGGCGACTTTACAAATCGCCCTAATCTAGGTCATCATCGGCTCGCAAGCTCACTGTGATTCTTTTATCTCCGTTGATTCGCTCCAGTCACTACGTTTTTAATCGGTCGCTTGCGCTTTTGTTCTATTTTACATTATTAGCATACGTATAAAAATTGTGATGCGAAACATCTACAATGAACAAAGTGAACTAAAGCGAGATATCAACTCGATTGCCAAGCGATGGATGCGGTGCTGTAGGTGCAGATTGATCGAGCATTTCTTGCAATTGTACGCCTTGCGTTTCTATTACTTTCATAGCATTTTTCATCACGGCAATACTTGCATCAGAAGGAATTTGTTGATTTGCCATAGTAACAGACAATGCAGCAATATCCATAAAATCAGGCCTTTCTACTTAAAGTTAATTTGAGCTATATTTAGTATAACATAGGTGGAAAGACCTAGGTATCTAATCTATAAATTATTTCATAATGGTTATCGTAAAATGAGATAATTTGTGTTTATCCCGCATATAACTGGCAGTAAGATCCGCACTTTAAGCAATAAAGTGAACCCAATATGGGTAAGTG
>NZ_BAAACY010000148.1:0-253 GCF_039521925.1 Virgibacillus salarius
AATGGCCTCTTCTTCAATTGCCTTCTCTTCAACAAGTTGACAGCGAAATAGGACAAAACATTGGCGTAGTGACTCTTTTACTTCGGGATGAACACGGAATCGATTAATGGTACGATAGCTCGGCTCATAACCCTGTGCTAACCACATCATCCGTACACTATCTTTAAGTAAGTCTTCTATTTTTCTGCCAGAAAAAACAGATTGGGTATAGGCACATAAGATAATCTTCATCATCATTCGAGGATGGTATGCA
>NZ_BAAACY010000148.1:328-74781 GCF_039521925.1 Virgibacillus salarius
GACTTGATTCATGGTATAATGTTTAAACATAAGGGATACCTCCGGTTCTGTTTGGGTGTGATTACTTTAACTTTACCAGAAGGTATCCTTTTTGCGTATAAAAATATTGAAAAAAGTAAAAAAAGTGATACGCCCTAAATTGGAGTACCACTTTTTTTAGTTACTGGGTTTTGTCCCAGCTTCTAGAGGAAGCGTAAATCTGAGCATGTAGTGATAAGGACTGAGCGAATTTTGCTCAGTTTTTCTTATTTTTATATAGAAACATTGGTTATAAATATTTTAATGGTAATGATTATAATACAGTTTTTAATATGTAATATAACAGAGGGGAGGTAAATGCCATATAAATCACTAGCCATTATTAGGCTGTTTTAAAAATAAATTAATAAAAACAAAGTGTTTGACCAACTGAAATAATTAAGCTAGAATTTACATGAAAAGAAATTGTACTAATGATTTTTGCTTTATTTATGTAACAGATAAATGTGAAAGTAGCTTTGATTAATCTAAAACGGAAAAGGGTACATAGTTAATAGCAAAAAGTACAGATTTTTTTCGTATTTTGGGTACGCTAGAAATGACAATACCAATAAGGATATAAAGAAAGGAAGAGGTGAACTATTTTGAAACACGTATTAGAAAGTGTTGAAAGTCAGTTCGAAATGTTCCAAATTCTTAACGAAGATGGAAAGATTGTCAATAAAGATGATATGCCCGAACTATCTGATGACGAATTAAAGGAACTAATGCGTAGAATGGTATACACTCGTGTGTTAGATCAGCGTTCTATTGCTTTAAATCGTCAAGGGCGTTTAGGATTCTATGCACCAACTGCTGGTCAAGAAGCTTCTCAATTAGGAAGTCAATTTGCATTGGAAAAGGATGATTTTCTTTTACCAGGATATCGCGATGTTCCACAATTAATCTGGCAAGGATTACCTTTATACCAAGCTTTCCTATTCTCAAGAGGTCATTTTCATGGTAATCAAATGCCTGAAGGTGTAAATGCAGTTAGTCCACAGATTATTATTGGAGCACAATATGTACAAACTGCTGGTGTAGCTCTAGGTATTAAAAAACGTGGTAAGAAAGCAGTTGCTGTAACTTACACTGGTGATGGCGGTACATCACAAGGGGACTTTTATGAAGGAATAAACTTTGCTGGTGCATATAAAGCGCCTGCTATTTTCTTTGTACAAAATAACTACTTCGCGATTTCAGTACCTGTTGAAAAGCAAACAAATGCTAAAACGTTGGCACAAAAAGCTGTAGCTGCTGGTATTGAAGGAATCCAAGTAGATGGAATGGATGTACTTGCTGTTTATGCTGTAACTAAACACGCTCGTGAACGTGCTATTAATGGTGAGGGCCCAATGCTTATTGAGACATTAACATATCGTTATGGTCCACATACGATGGCTGGAGATGACCCTACACGTTATCGTACAGATGATTTAGATAACGAATGGGAGAAAAAAGATCCACTTGTTCGCTTCCGCAAATTCTTAGAAGGTAAAAATCTATGGTCTGAAGAAGACGAAAGCAAAGTAATTGAAGAAGCAAAAGAAGAGATCAAAAAAGCTATCAAGCAAGCTGATGAGTATCCAAAACAAAAAGTAACGGATTTTATTAGCAATATGTATGAGGAACTTCCATATAACCTTCAAGAACAAATGGAAGAATACAAAGAAAAGGAGTCGAAGTAAATCATGGCACAAATGACAATGATTCAAGCAATCACGGATGCATTACGCACAGAATTAAAAAATGATGAAAATGTGCTTGTGTTCGGAGAAGATGTTGGTCAAAATGGTGGCGTATTCCGTGCTACTGAAGGACTGCAAGCTGAATTTGGCGAAGATCGTGTGTTTGATACACCGTTAGCTGAATCTGGCATTGGTGGTCTTTCAATTGGACTCGGTTTACAAGGCTATCGACCAGTACCAGAAATTCAATTCTTCGGCTTCGTATATGAAGTAATGGACTCTATTAGTGGACAAATGGCACGTATGCGCTATCGTTCTGGTGGATCACATAGTTCACCAATTACAATTCGCTCACCTTTTGGTGGTGGAGTACACACTCCAGAGCTACATGCTGATTCTTTAGAAGGATTAATTGCACAACAACCAGGAATCAAAGTAGTAGTTCCTTCAACTCCATATGATGCAAAAGGTTTGCTGATTTCAGCTATTCGTGATAATGATCCAGTGCTATTCCTAGAACATATGAAGCTATACCGCTCATTCCGCGGAGAAGTACCTGAGGAAGAATATACAATCGACTTAGGAAAGGCTGAAGTTAAGCGTGAGGGAACAGATGTTACGCTTATTTCCTATGGTGCCATGGTACACGCTTCATTGAAGGCAGCAGAGGAATTAGAAAAAGATGGTGTACAGGCTGAAGTTATCGACTTACGTACGATCTCACCTCTAGATATTGATACCATTATCGAATCTGTTAAGAAAACAAATCGTGTCGTTGTTGTCCAAGAAGCACAGCGTCAAGCAGGTATTGCTGCAAATGTTGTAGCTGAGATTCAAGAGCGTGCAATTTTACATTTAGAAGCACCAGTATTACGTGTTGCAGCTCCAGATACAGTATATTCTTTCTCAGCAGCAGAAGAAGTATGGTTACCAAACCATAAAGACATCGTAGAAAAAGTAAACACTGTAATGAATTTTTAATAAGAGATAGGAGGTAATACGAATGGCATTTGAATTTAAACTTCCAGATATTGGTGAAGGAATTCATGAAGGCGAAATTGTCAAATGGTTCGTAAATGAGGGCGATGACATCAAAGAAGATGATGTATTGTGTGAAGTCCAAAATGATAAAGCTGTCGTAGAAATCCCTTCTCCAGTTGAGGGTACAGTAAAAAAACTCCATGTGGATGAAGGAACGGTAGCTGTTGTAGGAGATGTACTAATAACGTTTGACGCAGAAGGTTATGAATCAGAAGATTCAGCTTCTGAAGATAATAAAGAAGAAGCTCCTAAAGAAGAAGAAAAACAAGAAACAGCAGCTGATAAAAAGCAAGATACTACAAATGATGGTAGCGACAAACGAGTGATCGCAATGCCTTCCGTTAGAAAATATGCGCGTGATAACGATGTGAATATCTCAGAGGTTACTGGTTCTGGGAAAAATGGCCGTATTTTAAAAGAGGATATTGATAGCTTCCTAAGCGGTGATCAGCCTGCTAAAACTTCTGAAGAAGCTAAAGAAACGAAAAAAGAAGCTTCTGCACCTACGGCTACAACTGCTGTGACTGAAGGTAACTATCCTGAAACACGTGAAGCGATGAGTGGAATTCGAAAAGCTATTGCTAAAGCAATGGTTAATTCGAAAACGAAAGCTCCGCATGTTACGTTAATGGACGAAGTTGACGTTACAGAATTAGTAGCACATCGCAAGAAATTTAAAGCTGTAGCTGCGGAGCAAGATATTAAACTAACTTACTTGCCATATGTAGCGAAGGCGCTTGTATCTGCTTCTAAGAAATTCCCGATTTTAAATGCTGCGGTGGATGATGAGACAAATGAAATTGTTCAGAAGCATTATTATAATATTGGAATTGCAGCTGATACAGAAAAAGGACTACTTGTTCCGGTTGTAAAAAATGCTGATCGTAAATCTATTTTTGCTATTTCTAAAGAAATTAATGAATTGGCAGAAAAGGCTAGAAGTGGTAAACTATCACCTGAAGAGATGAAGGGTGCTTCAAATACAATTACAAATATTGGTTCTGCAGGCGGACAATGGTTTACGCCGGTATTAAATTATCCGGAGGCAATAATTCTAGGAATCGGCAGAATTGCTGATAAACCAATTGTTCGAGATGGAGAGATAGTAATTGCACCGGTACTCGCATTATCATTAAGCTTTGATCATCGCATTGTTGATGGTGCAACTGCACAGTTAGCGCTAAATCAAATTAAGCGATTATTAAGCGATCCACAATTAATTATGATGGAGGCGTAGGTTATGGTTGTAGGAGATTTCCCAATTGAAGTAGATACGTTAGTTGTTGGAGCTGGACCAGGTGGCTATGTTGCTGCCATTCGAGCTGCACAATTAGGTCAAAAAGTTACAATTGTTGAAAAAGGTAACCTCGGGGGAGTTTGCTTAAATGTTGGGTGTATCCCATCAAAAGCATTAATTCAAGCAGGACATTTAACAGAACATGCTTATGGAAATGAACAGTTAGGTATTAAAACAGAGAACGTAACTGTAGATTTTACTAAAGTCCAAGAATGGAAGGGTACTGTTGTTAATAAATTAACATCAGGAGTAGAAGGTCTGTTAAAAGGTAACAAAGTAGATATTATCAAAGGTGAAGTTTACTTTGTGGATAAAAATACAGCAAAAGTTATGGATGAGAAAAACTCTCAAACATATACCTTTAATAACTGTATTATTGCAACAGGCTCTACACCAATTGAAATTCCAACATTTAAATTCTCTGAACGTGTATTGGATTCTACGGGTGCCTTAAACCTTAAAGAAATTCCAGAGAAAATGGTCGTTATCGGTGGAGGATATATTGGAACTGAACTTGGTACAGCGTATGCTAATTTTGGTACTGAAATAACAGTACTTGAAGGTACAAAGGATATTCTCGGTGGCTTCGAAAAACAAATGAAGCAAGTTGTGAAAAAACGTCTGAAGAAAAAAGGTGTAAATATCATCACAGAAGCTATGGCTAAAGGTGTTGAAGAAACCAAAGATGGCGTAAAAGTATCCTATGAAGTTAATGGTAAAGAGGAAACCGTTGAAGCAGATTATGTATTAGTAACAGTTGGTCGTCGTCCTAATACCCAAGAGCTTGGTCTAGAACAAGTAGGTATTGAAATGAATGATCGTGGTCTAATAAAAATTGATAAACAATGTCGCACAAACATAGATAATATCTATGCTATCGGTGACATTGTAGAAGGTATGCCACTTGCTCATAAAGCATCTTATGAAGGTAAGGTTGCTGCGGAAGCAATTAGTGGAGAAAAATCAGAGATTGATTATATAGGTATGCCTGCAGTTGTATTCTCTGATCCAGAATTAGCATCAGTTGGTTATACTGAACAAGAAGCAAAAGATGCTGGTTACGATGTAAAAGCTGCTAAATTCCCATTTGCTGCTAATGGTCGTGCGCTATCATTAAATGATAGTGATGGATTTATGAAATTAATCACTCGTAAAGAAGACGGCCTTGTAATTGGGGCACAAATCGCTGGACCAAATGCTAGTGATATGATTGCTGAAATTGGTATTGCGATTGAAGCTGGAATGACAGCAGAGGATATCGCACTAACTATTCATGCTCATCCTAGTTTAGGTGAGATTACGATGGAAGCTGCAGAGGTAGCTTTAGGTACACCAATTCATATGCTGTAATATAAATTAGAGGCTATCTCACAACAGCTGAGGTAGCCTTTTTTATTCGCATAAAGAGTTCCTTAGCTGGCAGTCTAGTCGTTATTATTATCTAAGCCAGGTACAGGTAAAACCACTGCTATTTTTGCTATAAGACATAGTAGAAAACTCCCGCAGAAGATAAACTATTTCTGGGGGAGTTTTTTTCTATTTCAAACAACTTATAGGAGCATTCAGTCCATCTATTAGTTGATGATTTGCTCTAATTTATCCATGAGATCATTTTTTGCTATATCTCCAGATAAATGTTCGATTGTCTTCCCGTTTTTCATGATAACTAAGGAAGGTGATTCAGGTTTTAATCCCATTTCTAAATCGTCCATCGTTTTTTCCTCTTTTTGTACATCTTTAAAAGCGGATGGATATTTAGCTTTTATCTCAATAATTGCATCAAAATATATATTCTCTAAATCACTATTCGAGTTATTTGTAAAAAACATAACATTGTAACCATTCGGTTGAAATGAAATAACGTCTATTGTAGTTGCATTTGTCGCTTGGCATCCTGATGAAAAAATCAGTAGGAATAAAGCAAGTACAGGGATGAATAAGCTTCTAATTTTCCTCACCTACCTGTTTAATAATCATATATACATCAGTTTACCAAATAGAATGCTTAACATAGCGTTTGTTATTGAACTGTTAATGGATTGAAACGCATCTGTTGGATTAGTAATAAAGCTATAAATAAAACGAAATGCAGATGTAATAGGGATTCGAGTCTTGCAAAATGTACACAAGCACCAGAAAACTGTTACTCGTCATGTGTGAGAAGGAAGAGCAGGTTCGTTTGAACCGCCTTTCTAATGATGGTAAGTGGATTTTCCGTATGAGAAAAGAAAAAATAAAACGTAGCTTCAAAGAAAAAAACTGTTGTTATTGCTGTTTGCGCAAAAAAAGCTTGTAGAAAACACACAAGGCTTTTTCTACAAGCTGAGGTTCTAACCCCTTCTTTTGCTTCCTAAATCAATTTCCTTTGCTTCCTGTCTAAATGACTTAACTAACGAGATAACAACAAGTAGCATTATGATGGCAAATGGAAAGGCAGCTATTATGGATGCCGTTTGTAAAGCATTTAATCCACCTTGCCAAAGTAGTACTGCTGCAGCACTCGATTGTATAATACCCCAAATGAATTTTACTGAATTAGCTGGGTCTAGGCTACCGCCTGTTGTTTGCATTCCTAATACAAAAGTTGCTGAATCTGCTGATGTAATGAAGAATGTACAGATTAATAAAATTGCAATGATGGATATAACGATACCAATAGGAAATTGTTCTAGTACAGCAAACAAGGCTAATTGTTCACCGCCACTTTCAATGTATTGCATGATATTAGCACCTGCATTCGCTTCTAAGTGTATGGCTGATCCACCAAACACTGAAAACCAAAGTGCTCCGAATATAGTTGGTACGAGCAGGACGCCTAAAACAAATTCACGTATCGTTCTACCGCGGGAAACCCTAGCGATAAATGTTCCTACAAATGGGGCCCAAGCAATCCACCATGCCCAATAAAAAATGGTCCAGCCATTAATCCATTCTGCATTTTCTTCGTTGAATGGAGTCATTCTTAAGCTCATGCTAGGAAGGTTCTGTAAATAACTTCCTAGAGTTGTCGTGAAAAAGTTCATGATAAAATTCGTTGGCCCTAAGAATAATACGAAAAGCATTAATAATAATGCGAGCATTAGATTTGCATTACTTAAATATTTAATTCCTCTGTTTAAACCTGTCATAGCTGAAGTCATGTATAATACTGTAACAATAGCAATAATAATTAACTGCAAGGTTATTGTTGATTCAATACCCGTTACAAAGGAAAGACCACCACTAATTTGAATGGCGCCAAGTCCAAGGGAGGTTGAAACACCAAAAATAGTTGCGAATACAACAATGAAATCTACGGCGGTACCCCATCCACCCTTAATGCGATCACCAAATAGCGGCTCTAGTATGGCACTAACCACACCTGGAGCTTGTTTTCGGAATTTGAAATAAGCTAGTGCTAATGCAATCGTTGCATAGATTGCCCATGGATGAAATCCCCAGTGGAAAAAGCTATATTGCATTGCTGCTTTAGCTGCATCATTCGTTTCTGCTTCTCCAAATGGAGGGTTATGAAAGTGGGAAATAGGCTCTGCTGCACCCCAGAAAACAAGTCCAATTCCCATACCGGCACTAAAAAGCATAGCAAACCATGTTAAATAACTATATTCTGGCTTATCACCTGGTCGACCTAACTTGATGTTTCCATATTTCGAAAAAATAAGGTAGATCGCAAATCCTAGAAATGCAGTTGCACTTAATAAGTAAAACCATCCAAATTTATCTACCAAAAAGCCTTGAATAATTGACGTTACATTATCCAAATTTCCATTAGGCAATATATCTTTCGGGATAATGCCCCAAATAATAAACAATAATGCGATAATAGCTGAGATATAAAATACGCGTGTTACTTTTTTCACAAAAATTGTCCTTTCTATTTAAAATTTCTTTGATCTTATGTAGTAGGCGCACTTAGTGTATTAAAACATATAGTAAAGGTCTGAGGCAAATCTCACACCTCATGCTTTTACTATTCCCTTGTCAAAGAGGATCATACCATATATTTTCTTACCCAATTCGTAGTGTGTTTAAACTTTCACTTTATAGGAAATGGTATATTACTCATATTGTCAGTGCATTTTATGGAGGCTATAATATAGGTGACAGAATAATAAACTAAACAAGGGGACGATCTGATGAAGACATCATTCATAACACTTATAATCGCGATAGGACTTTTTCTGCTTGCTGGATGTGGTGCAAATGAAGCGATGCAACAACCAGAGCAAGAACAGGATCATTCAACCGATTCTACCGACAAAGAAAGCAGTGGAGAATTAGAGGGCAAAGATTCAAATGCCGAGGTCATAAAAAACAAAGAGGAAGATCAAACCGAGCCTATGTATGAAATAGCGGATGATTCATCAGTTGTACCTTTGGGTGAAGATACGAATGAAAAAGTAGTCTTATTAACCATTGATGATGTACCTGATAAACATGCTTTGGAAATGGCAAACACTTTAAAAAAGTTAGATGTAAATGCTATCTTTTTTGTAAATGGACACTTCTTAGAGACACCAGAGCAAAGAGATATGCTAAAACAAATTCATGAAATGGGATTTGTAATTGGTAATCATACATACAGTCACCCAAATTTAAAAGATTTAACGGATGAAGAGCAAACGAAAGAAATAGTGAGAGTTAGTGATCAAATTGAAGAAATAATTGGCGAAAAACCATTATTTTTTCGAGCACCGCATGGGTCTAACACGGAGCATTCAAAACAGGTTGTAAAAGATGAAGGAATGGTCCTAATGAATTGGACATATGGATATGATTATTTTAAGCCTTATATGGATGCAAAGAAATTGACCACGGCAATGATAACAGGTGAGGGGCCTGAAGTAGGGATTGATTATTCACTGCTCAAACCCGGCGCTAATTTATTGATGCATGACCGTGAATGGACAAACGAGGCATTAGAGAATATTGTGAATGGGTTGAGAGATAAGGGCTATGAAATGGTTGATCCTCATCTAATCAAAACATTATAATACTGTAATCTACAACCGCTGCGAAAAGTAGCGGTTTTTAATTTGGATTAATTATTAAATGTGTCATACTATTTTAAGGTTGATTTTTTTAATGTGACATATTATAATGTGAATACGCTATCACAATTCATTAAAAAGGAGTTGGGCCAAATGGGCACAGTTGTTTGCCAAGATTGTCAAAAAGTCATTGAACATTATGATGAAGAGAAAGTTACCACTTTATATGGTACTTGTCCGACTTGCCGTGAAAATAAATAATAAAGTTAATATATACCTATTAAAGATAGCTAGCTCTCATTAGGGCTAGCTATCTTTTTGTGTACAATTATGGGATTTAAAAATATGATTATAGGCTAATTTATGTGGAATGTGGATAGAGAGTATAAAAAATTGTTTGCTATTATGGTTAAACTGGTTATTAGTTTAAAATCATTTAAACGGCTTATATTCCTTAATTACCTGGATCGTTTCAAGTGTTTCATCTAGAAGTCCTTGTACAGGTAGTCCAGCATCAATATTCTTTTGAATATAAGAGATATTTTCATTCGTAATGATCTCTCCAGGTATAAATATAGGAATCCCTGGTGGATAGATCATAATGGATTCAGCGCTGATTCTACCTGCTGCCTCCTGAAATAAGACGGTTTCTGTCTCTGCATAAAATGCATCTCTAGGTGCTAAAGCAAGGATGGGAATATCGGGTACGGTAACTTGTACATCCGTTACAGATTGTTTCTTAACTTTTTCTAGATGATTTAGCCCCTCCATTAATTTACTAATGGAAGAAAGAGAATCGGCAGGGGTAATGATGCATAATACATTATAGAGATCGGAAAGTTCTACTTCTATCGCATGCTTTTCCCTTAAAAATAGTTCAGCTTCATAACCGGTAATTCCTAAATCTTTCACGGAAATGATTAACTTAGTCGGATCATATTGATTTATTGCTTCTGATCCTAATAATTCAGAGCCAGCACAATAAAGATAAGCTAGGCTGTTGATTTGAATTCTGGCATAGTTGGCAAGTTCTATCGTTTTGGTTAGGAGCTCTTTCCCTTTAGTAGCTAATTGTTTTCTTGCAGTATCTAAAGAAGCTAACAGTAAATAGGAAGTAGAAGTCGTTGTTAGCATTGATATAACTGTTTGTACTCGTTCATGTGAAATAAGCGTACCTTGAAGGTTTAAAATCGAACTCTGGGTTAATGCTCCTCCTAATTTATGAACACTTGTAGCGGCAAGGTCAGCTCCAGCCTGCATGGCAGATATTGGTAAGTCATCATGGAAATGAATATGTACTCCATGTGCCTCATCAACTAAAACAGGTATACGATATGAATGTACCATCTTTACAATTTCTTCTAAGTCTGCTGCAATACCAAAATAGGTAGGGTTAATAACCAAAACCGCCTTAGCTTCCGGGTGTGCTTCAAGAGCTTGCTCAATAGAAGTTGGCGTAATTCCATGAGAAATACCTAATACTTTATCTAATTCTGGATGAATAAAAACAGGTATAGCACCAGAAAAAATAATGGCAGCTGTTACAGATTTATGGACATTTCTGGGTACAATTATTTTATCACCAGGGCCACAGACGCTCATTACCATTGCCATAATAGCACCGCTTGTTCCTTGCACAGAAAAAAAGGTGTGCTCCGCACCAAATGCTTTGGCAGCTAGTTCTTGAGCATGCTTAATAATTCCTTGTGGATGATGTAGATCATCTAAAGGTGTAATATTAATTAAATCCATCTTAAAGGCATTCTCGCCTAAGAACGTACGAAATGTATCATCAGCAGCCCTTCCTTGTTTATGACCTGGTATATGGAAGGGGATAGGATTTTTGTTAATATGTTCTAATACACCGGTAAATAATGGTGTATGATGCTGTTCATCCAATAGGAACACCTCTCTATGATGTCAGACTAAAATATCGAAAGTATTATAGCAAAAGACAACCATAAATACTAGTCGTTCAACAAGAATAAATGCTAAAATAGAAGAAATAGTTATTGATATAATTCTTTAGAAAAGGTTTTTAGCAATTAAACATTAAAAACCCAATCTTTCAAAGAGATTAGCTCATTCGGCTTTTGCTGATTTATCGGTAGGGAATGCTAGTGAGTTAGCAGATTGCTGCAATGAGCGAAGCAGACACAGAGAAGAATATCTTCCAGATAGTTATAGAAAGAGACTTATCAAAACATAAAAGCTTGATGCTGAAAGGGGTCGTGGCATGAGTTATCATTATCCCATTGATGAAACCTGGACGAAGGAGGAAGTAATACAGGTGGTTCAATTCTTTTCACTGGTCGAACAAGCATATGAAAAAAACGTTGACCGTACTGTATTATTGACTGTATATAATGATTTTAAGAAGGTCGTTCCCTCGAAGAGTGAAGAGAAGAAACTATTTCGAGAATTTGAACAGGGATCTGGATATGCATGCTTTCCGGTTATAAGACACGCAAGGGATTCAGATCAACATAAAATATCTATGAAATAAAACTGGCGAAGCGTATTTTAACGTACTTCCGAAAGAAGTCTCCATCTTCAAGCGTGTGAAGGGCGGAGCCCAACGGTAAGGGAGTGGAGATGAATTTCGGTTGGGCGACAGCCCAAAGGCTTTTTTCCTTTTTTGTTCAAAGCACAACCCAACAGTGAATGATCGAAATTCATCAATGCCTATAAAAGTGCCAGTTCAAGACTTAGCAAGAGGGATTTTCCTCCTGTTCGTAAAAAGTTATGGAAAGAAATGTTTTGGTCAAGAAGTTTTGGTTTGTTGACAACTGGCGGTTCGCCTATTGAAGTAGTAAAAAAATAGATTGAAAATCAAAGGATATTGATAAATGGTTCCCATCTACCAAAACTTGTTCGAGTTGCGGAAATACCCAACCAATGCCTATAGAAATTAGAACATACGCTTGTTCGTGTGGGCTAAATCTCGATAGAGATTATAATTCAGCGCTTCATATCAAAAAAGAAGGCATTCGCTTATTAGCAAGTGCCTAATGAAAATATAAACTCTTGGAACAAGAGGGTTAGCTTGGTCCATTTCGTCAGCTACCAAAAGTGGCGATTACCCAAGAAGCCCCCATTTCAAGCAACCCGTAAGGGCGGTAAGTGGGGGGAGTAGTTCACTATACTATTTACTATTTACTGCTTTTTTATAGAAAGGTAGTAGAGAATCAATGGTACTTGTTGCTTGATGTAAGAATGCGTCTCCATCATACACACGGTCATCATTTCTATCTAAATGTAGACCAACTAGAAATTCAGCCTTCTTTACGTCGCGGAATCGTTTAACATCTTTTAGCTCTAAGTCTTCTATACTTTTTGCATCTTTTTTCATATGATCTAGTGATACGACAAAGTTTTTAGGAAGTTGTTTTAATTCATCAAAACTATTAATGAATGTCTGGGCAATGGCTGATTTATGATCTAGTTCATAAATCAGTGCTAACCAAATGAATACATGATCATCAAACAAACCTACCTGAAAGTGTGGGAGTTTTTTGTATCCCCGTTTATTCGCAGCAATAGCTAGCCATGTATCTTTTGGCGGATTTACTGTTCTACGCGCATGCTTGGCAATATGTACGAATACTTCATTCCCTACTTGCGTAGCTAAATAATCTGCCAAAAAGCTACCGATTTCTTGAAATTTTGGCTGTATCCGTGTTTGAATTGCCTCCATTCTTGATTCAAGTCCATCAATTAAAAATGTATCAAAATCTTTTTTTTCAAAACCATTAAAAGCCATTTTAATCTCCCTTTCTTCTGTCTAGTTATCAAGGTGTATTTCTGCAGATTCTAATTATAATAATTATTATTAAGTATTTATTAAAGCAAGTCAAGTTTTATAAATATAATGTTTAAACAAGTCGTTTTAAGGGGAAATTATAACAATAAGTCGCGGAATTATAAGATTTATTGAACCAAATGGTGATGATATTCATAAATATATTAAAAGCGATCGAAAGGTTGTGTACAAATTGAAGTACGTTATGGAGGCTTTACGTCGTAAAGAAGCCCAAGAAAAATTGCCTGTAATCCGCATGGAAATTGATTATGAACTTGTAACACTTTATGATGCGATGAAGAGTGAAGATACTGTAGGAATTATAAAAAGTAAAGAGCGATTAAAGCAGCTGAGGAGACAGCTAATGGAGATTGATAATGAATAGAGTGCTTTGACCTTCAATAACGGTATTTCATCCGTATTGAGGGTTTTTTCATAGTCTAGATAATGAAATTATTAAATTTGCTCATGTGGATAAATATGGAAATATTGAGCCGCGTCCAGCTCTAGCACCCAGAAACGAGGCGACTTCACGAATCGCCCTAATCTAAGTCATCATCGGCTCGCAAGCTCACCGTGATTCCTTTATGTCTGTTGACTCGCTCCAGTCACTACATTTCTAATTTGGCGCTTGCGCTTTTTTCTTACTAACTAGAAATGATTATAGCTAAGGTAGTGAAACCGATGACTCGCATCAAGAGTTCTGATACTATAGTATTATATAGAAAACATTGGAGGAATACATATGGATGAAGTGTATCGTGAAGAAGTATACCATCAAGCGGTAGAATGGGTACTTGAAGCTGGAAGGACAATTAGAAATCATATGAACGATCCATTAACTATTGATACAAAATCCAATGCAAATGATTTAGTCACGACGATGGACAAAGATACAGAAGCTTTCTTTGCTTCCCGGATAAAGAAAAAATATCCAGAACATTTTATATTAAGTGAAGAGGGTTTTGGTGATGAGATAAGAACAATGGATGGAACGGTTTGGATCATCGATCCAATTGATGGAACAATGAATTTTGTTCATCAAAAGAGAAATTTTGCTATATCAATTGGAATTTATCATGACAACATCGGTGAGATTGGGCTTATTTACAATGTGATGGATGATATATTGTATAGTGCACAACGAGGAAAAGGGGCTTATAAAGGCGAGACGAGACTTCCTTTATTAAATCAAGACGTCCGTTTTAATGAGGCGATCATCGGATTAAACCATTTTTGGTTGTGTAAGAATCGTCTAGTCGATGAAACTATCATGCAACAGCTCGTTCGGGATATAAGAGGCACGAGAACTTATGGTTCCGCAGCGTTGGAATTTGCATACGTAGCTGAAGGCATTTTAGATGGCTACTTAACGCTTAGTCTTTCACCGTGGGATATTGCGGCAGGAATGGTTATTGTTAATGAAGTAGGTGGAGTAACTTCAACGATTGATGGGGATAAAATAAATATGTTAGATAAGAACTCTGTCTTCACCTGTAACCCACAAATACAACAGAACATTCTTGAAGATTACGTACGTAAAGCAAGGAAGTGACTTTTTAAAGTCACTTCCTTTTTTTCTTTAAGCTTATACCAAATCCCATAAAAGCAAATCCCAATAATATAAACAAAATCACTAACCATATATTACGGTAGGCTATCGATATGCTGACGCCAACAAACATTAAAATAACGAGTAATGCTAATAAGAGCATTGGAAAATTTATATTTTTCATGTCCACACCTCTTTTATCTCAAAATCTAGTATATCGGAAATCGATTATTTGATCAAAGGGTTTTATATAAGTATGTAACCATATATTAGGCTGGCGAACATGCTAAATATTTAGTATGATAATAAAAGGATTTTAAATTGCTATACATAAGTAGTGGGGGATACATATGAACTCGAATTTCAGTCTAGTATTTGATTTTGTTCTCGAGCAAGTTGGAACGGAATATTTGTTTGAAGGATTATATATTTTAAATCTTATCTTTAGTATTATTGCATTTAAGCTGGGGTTTGCTAGAAAGCTTCCGATGATTAAAACGATTGTGGTATATATCATGTTGGCAATTGGTGTATTTGTACTTACGATTTTCAGTAGTGTTATGCAAATGCCAATTACAGAGAGTTTAGTTGTTATTTCACTCGTGTTAGGTATTTATCGATTACGACTACATAAGGAAAGAACCAGAAAACGCAACGAATAAAGAGAATGAGACAACAGAATTAAGAAACAATAAAAAACGAAAGGTAAATTAATTACCTTTCGTTTTTTTGATAGTCTAGGAATTATAAAATGTGCCCATGTGGGTGGATAAATATTGGCGTGTTGAGTCGCGTAAAGTGCAAGCACCGAGAAACGAGGCGATTTCACAAATCGCCTTAATCTAATTCATTCATCGGCTCGAAAGCTCACCGTGATTTCTTTATCTCCGTTGACTTGCTCCAGTCGCTACGTTTCTAATCGGACACTTGTGCTCTAAAATATACGAGACTCCTGCGGGATAACATGATTATTGTATTTTGCGTAAAAAGCTGTTTTTTTATCCCCGCTCTTTATGACTTAAATAAAATCGTCAGATGCTTTTTTTTCTGTATATAAACGAAATTTTCCGGTAGCATGACGTTGTTTCGTTTTGTGCTCAATTCGTTCATAACATAATTGGCAAAGGTACATATGGATTCGCCTGTTTCTTAATCGTTTCGCTTCAAAGGAATGATCATCAATACTTTCTATATTGTCGCAAATTGTACATTTAACTTGCATAATTTCACCTCAACGTAAAAAAATAGGCTTAAGATTATTGTCGACAATATCATCATTATTTGTCATCATAATCTAATCTTAGTGTAACACAATGTGGACCTGAAAAAGAAGTATGTCATGTTTGATGATTGGTGGAATAGGGTAAATACCTCATAAATAAGTAAAAGAAAGGGCGATTTGATGAAGAAAGGATATTTGTATTCTGCTGGTGCAGCTGGTGTGATTGGTGCAACAATGGCAGGATATTTTTTAAAGAATAAAGATAATCGGCAAAAAGTAAAAGACAAAATAACAAATTATCAAAATGGAATACGTACTACTTTTGAAGATGCTGGTGTACCGGATCAATCAGAAAACCAGGATCTAGCACAATTAGAAAACGCTAAAATGGTTTCAGAAGGCTCTCAATTTGGAGTTCAATACTATACAGAGCATAAAGATAATAATGCCATTGAGCATCAACAATAAGGATAAAGAGTTTCCGTAATAGTCGGAAACTCTTTTATTATTCATTATTATGATGATTAGATTGTTCTTCTTCTGTATCTTCTAGCTTTTGTTTTTCGTCCTCGGGTATTACTTCTTTATTTTGATCCGGTTCCTGAGGTCTGTCATCGCTGATTGGAAAATCTGGCATATACCTTCCTACAATTGCAGCAAGTTCATCTACAACGCCATGGACTGGGTGTCCTTGTCTAATTTTATTTGCCATTCCTCTAATTCTTTCTGTCATATCTGCATCCGCTACAACAACCGCTGTTTTTCCATAAGGATCATGATAAAGAGCTTCTAACACACTATATTTTATCGTGCCTACTCTCGATCGATCGAGGTCTTTATCTACATCAATCCCTACAACTGCATAGGGGCCAGCTACAACAGATGTCGCGTCTTCAACGTTAGGAACGTCACTTGCAATATTTGCAAGGTGATCTGCGATTTCTGTATTTGTAAGGTTTTTTTGTTCGTGAGGGTCCGAATTCTTTACCTGAATCATTTGATTGTCTTTCTCTTCATTCGATAATGGCTCTTCTTGACTTTGCTGCTGACATGCTGCCAATATAAATATATTAGCAAGTAATATTAAACCTATTCGCCATCTCATTAGAAATTCCTCCATCCATAATAAAAACGATTACTGTTATTTTGGATGAAATAATATAAATTATACAAAACGGTAAGATATTGAGGGTTATTTACGAAAACTATGATAAAGATAGTATTAGAAAAAATTACTTCGGCAAAGAACAAAAGCGCAAACGCCCGAATAGAAACGTAGTAACTGGAGCGAGTCAACGAAGATAAAGGATTACGGTGTGCTTGTGAGCCGATGATGACTTAGATTAGGGCGATTCATGAAGTCGCCTCGTTTCTGAAGGCTGGTGCTGGACGCGGCTCAACACGCCAAGATTTATTCACATGGGAAAATTTATAATTTCCCTGCTTATAAAAAAAGGTTGTCGCAACAATGTGCACAACCTTCAAAATCATTCGGTAACTTTTTAATAAAGTTTTTCATCACTGCTTTCCCATTATTTCTTTCCGTTGTTCTATGGTCAAATAGAAAGAAGAAGATGTCTAAGTTAGTGTTACTTTATTTTTATAGCAGTAATATGTTTAATAGGATTATCCTTGTTGGAACCGTCTTGATAATATAAATGAACCGGTCCGTCTTCTTTAAGAGGTTTTCCATCCCGAGCGAATAGAAAATAACTATGGTATAAATCATCAATGGAAATAGGGATTTCTTTACTATCAGTAACTAAAATTGCACCCGATGCATCCTTGCTAATTTCTGCATTATCAAGAAAATGACCTATTGGCATCACGTAAGAGCTTTCCAAGATTTTTTCGCGCTCGTATTTTTTAATACTTCTATTTACGGGTGGTTTTATATTTTGTTGATAGACCTCTTGGCTCCATCTTTGAGAAGCACGTTCTAATTCGTCTTGATCATTGGTATCAACTGGTTTTTCTGTAAAAGCTTTCTCTAGTTCTATTTTTCTGTCATCGAATATCCACACTGTTGGATCTAATGTAATGGGATACGCTACTTTCCCGTTTATTGGTACGATCATATTTATCACCTCTTAAAAGTTGTCCTTCTTAAGGATAGCAGACCTATACTAATTTTTCACTTCTAAGATTATGATTTTCTTTAATTTTATTTGCATTTTATTGATGCTAACGATAATATAATATAGAGAAGGAAGCTTATTTTTGGAGGGGATAGATTTGATTCATGAGGTGACAGTAAATCATCGCGAAAAAGCCCATGCCCTTCTTAAGGCTGATGCTGACAAAATTTTGCGACTAATAGAAGTTCAAATAGATAACCTAACAATGCCACAATGTCCTTTATACGAAGAAGTTCTCGATACACAAATGTTTGGGCTTTCCAGGGAAATTGATTTTGCTGTTCGTTTGAACTTAATCAGCGAAGATGAAGGTAAAGCACTCCTTGAAAATTTGGAGAGGCAGTTAAATATTCTGCATGAAGCAGCGCAGAAATCCGTGTGATAGTAACGTCACGAGATTAGTTGCGGGTTGAACGAAGATGCAAAAACTTTGCCTACAAACTAAAACGGCAAGGTTTTTTTGTTTAAACACAATGTAAATAGGTAAGTGAGTAGCTTCATACCCTGCGATAAGACATAATAAATATAGAATTTATAGAAAACAATACCGCTTGTAATACATAAAAGTAGGGAGAAGGAAAATGGTACAGAAATTAAAAAATTATGATTTTACTTTAATGATTACCCCAATCCTCTTAGCTGCATTTGGATTAGTAATGATTTATAGTGCGAGTATGGTATTCGCAGTAGTAAATGAGTATAAACCTACGCATTATTTGGGCTTACAATCTGTTAGATTTGCAATGGGATTAGGAGCATTTATAGTTTGCTGTATTTTCCCTTATAAGTATTACCAAAAATTAATAAAACCAATCATATTAGGTATCATTTTATTATTAATAGCTGTGTTATTGTTTGGTTCAAATGTAAACAATGCTCAGTCATGGATATTTGGAATACAGCCTGCTGAGTTTGCTAAACTTGCACTAATTATGTACCTAGCTTCTGTTTATTCGAAAAAACAAGAATATATTGATCAGTTTAGTAAAGGAGTACTTCCACCGCTTATACTAACAGGCATAATTTTAGGCTTAGTCGTCCTTCAGCCTGATATTGGAACAGCATCAATTATCTTTTTGATTGCATGTTCCGTAATTTTTAGTTCAGGAATTCGATTAAAACACTTGCTGATATTAATAGGTATTGGTGTTGCATTATTATTATTTGCAATACCATATATGATAACAGACGAAAGGCTTTCCCGTTTTACAGGAGCATATCAGCCCTTTCAAACACCCGATTCTCATGGCTATCAATTAATTCAGTCCTATCTGGCTATAGGTAATGGTGGTATTTTGGGAGAAGGGCTCGGGCAAAGTGTTCAAAAGCTCGGCTATTTAACCGAGGCTCATACTGATTTTATTATGGCAATTGTTGCTGAAGAGCTTGGTTTTTTAGGGGTGGTTATCGTTATAGGAATGTTAGCCATTATTGTTTTACGCGGAATTTTTATCTCGCGAAAAACAAAAGACAGCTTTGGAGCATTATTAGCTATAGGTATATCGTCAATGGTAGGTTTGCAGGCTATTATTAATTTAGGAGCAATTAGTGGTTTACTTCCTATCACAGGAGTTCCACTTCCGTTTGTAAGCTATGGTGGTTCGTCTCTATTGGTATTAATGATATCGATGGGGGTTTTAAATAATATAGCAATGCAAGTAAAGAAGAGAGAACAAGAACCAGCAACCGAACAACAGAATAATGATAGTAAAGTACTTTATACTAATCGAGGAGGAAAAACATGGAAGAACAACTTAAGCAGATAAACAAAATATTAGTTGCAAACCGAGGAGAGATAGCAATACGTGTTTTTCGGGCTTGTACTGAATTAAACATCCGGACAGTTGCTATTTATTCTAAGGAGGATTCTAGCTCTTACCATCGGTATAAAGCGGATGAAGCGTATCTTATCGGTGAAGGAAAGAAGCCAATTGAGGCTTACCTTGATATTGAAGGCATTATTAAGCTCGCAAAAAAAGTTGGTGTGGATGCGATTCACCCTGGGTATGGTTTTCTTTCGGAGAATATTTTATTTGCGAAACGTTGTGAAGAAGAAGGAATCATTTTTATTGGTCCCACAAGTAAGCATCTCGATATGTTTGGGGATAAGGTAAAAGCACGAACACAAGCGATTAATGCAGGAATTCCTATTATACCAGGAAGCGATGGGCCAGTTACTTCTTTAGAAGAAGTAGAAGAATTCACTACGCAGCATGGCTTTCCAATTATAATAAAGGCATCACTTGGTGGTGGCGGTCGAGGTATGCGCATCGTACGCAGTGAACAAGGACTTGCAGAAGCGTATGACCGTGCGAAATCTGAAGCAAGGGCTGCTTTCGGAAATGATGAGATCTATGTTGAAAAATTAATTGAGAATCCAAAGCATATTGAGGTGCAAATAATTGGTGACCATGCTGGTAATACAATTCACCTGTTTGAAAGAGATTGCTCTGTCCAGCGAAGACACCAAAAGGTAGTAGAAGTAGCACCTAGTACATCATTGCCTGACAAATTACGGATGGAAATATGTAATGCAGCAGTACACCTAATGGACAATGTTCAATATGTTAATGCTGGAACAGTAGAATTTCTTGTAACAGAAAATGAATTTTACTTTATAGAAGTAAATCCACGTGTTCAAGTAGAGCATACGATAACTGAAATGATTACGGGTGTGGATATTGTTCAGACACAAATTAAGGTAGCTGAAGGAAGAAACTTACATGATACTTCTATTGGCATACCGGAACAAGATAAATTGGTTACAAATGGTTTTGCTATTCAATCTCGGGTAACTACAGAAGATCCCTTAAATAATTTTATGCCTGACACAGGAAGAATCATGGCATATCGAACTGGTGGGGGATTTGGAGTTCGATTAGATGCAGGTAATGGGTTTCAAGGAGCAGTCATCTCACCTCATTACGACTCACTCTTAGTAAAGGTATCTACTTGGGCACTAACATTTGAGCAAGCTGTACAAAAAATGGTCAGAAACTTAAAAGAATTCCGGATACGTGGAATTAAAACAAATATTCCTTTTTTAGAAAATGTCATCTTACATGAGAATTTTCTTTCAGGTGTTTATAATACGACCTTTATCGACCAAACACCGGAGCTATTCGTTTTTCCGAAACGAAAGGACCGAGGTACAAAGATGTTAACCTATATTGGTCATACGACTATTAATGGGTTAGATGCATCAGGGAAGAAGGCAAAACCATCTTTTTCAAAATTACAAATTCCTAAATTTGACTCAGCAGAGAAAACCCCTGATGGCACAAAACAAATTCTTGATCAGCAAGGACCTGAAGGACTTGCAAATTGGTTGAAAGAGCAACAGGAAGTCTTATTAACTGATACGACATTCCGTGATGCCCATCAATCTTTATTAGCAACGAGGGTTAGAACAAAGGATTTGTATCAAATTGCTGAGCCGACAGCACGATTATTACCAAATTTATTCTCCGTAGAAATGTGGGGTGGAGCGACCTTTGATGTTGCTTATCGTTTCCTAAAAGAAGATCCATGGGAACGTCTGTTAAAGCTTCGAGAAAAAATGCCAAACGTACTTTTTCAAATGTTGCTACGTGCAAGTAACGCGGTAGGGTATAAAAATTATCCAGATAATTTAATTAAAGAATTTGTTGAAAAAAGTGCTACTGCAGGAATAGATGTTTTCCGAATTTTTGATAGCTTGAATTGGGTCGAAGGAATGCAATTAGCAATCGAGTCCGTTCGCGAAAATAACAAAATTGCTGAAGCCACAATGTGTTACACTGGAGATATATTAGATATTGGCCGTTCTAAATATGACATAGAATATTATAAAAAACTTGCTAAATCATTAGAGGATTCTGGTGCCCACATACTAGGTATTAAAGATATGGCTGGATTATTAAAACCGGAAGCGGCATATCAATTGATTTCAACCTTAAAAGAGACTGTTGATTTACCAATTCATTTGCACACGCATGATACAAGTGGAAATGGAATTTATTTATACGCTCGAGCAATAGATGCAGGTGTTGATGTTGTAGACGTTGCTGCTGGGCCAATGGCTGGGTTAACATCACAGCCAAGCGCACAAACACTATATCATGCGTTAGAATCCCATTCGAGACAGCCAAAGGTAAATGTTTCTGCTTATGAAAAACTTTCGCATTATTGGGAAGGGATTCGAGACTATTATCGTGACTTTGAAAGTGGTATGAAATCACCGCATACAGAAATATATATGCATGAAATGCCTGGTGGACAATATAGTAATCTAAAACAGCAAGCCAAGGCAGTCGGTTTAGAAGACAGATGGAATGAAGTAAAAGCAATGTTTAGGCAAGTAAATGATATGTTTGGCGATATTATTAAGGTAACTCCTTCCTCAAAAGTTATTGGTGACATGACATTATTCATGGTACAAAATAATTTAACAGAAGATGATATTTATGAACGAGGGGAATCTATCGACTTCCCTGATTCGGTAATAGAATTTGCTCAAGGCTATATTGGACAACCATATCAAGGGTTTCCTCAAGAATTGCAACGCATTATTCTAAAGGGTAAGGAACCAATTAAGGTACGTCCAGGCGAACTACTAGATCCGATCGATTTTACCCAATTAAAAGAAACGTTATTTAAGACACTAGATCGTCAGGTTACTAGTTTTGATTTGATATCACATGCATTATATCCAAAGGTATTTATGGATTACAATAAATTCTACGATACATATGGAGATATGTCGGTTTTAGATACACCAACTTTCTTCTATGGTATGAATCTAGGTGAAGAGATAGAAGTAGAAATCGAACAAGGAAAGACGCTAATTGTAAAGCTTGTATCGATATCTGAAGCAAGGGCAGATGGTACTAGGGTTATCTATTTTGAGTTAAATGGACAAACACGTGAAATTGTCGTTAAGGATGAAAATATCCAGTCAGAATTAGAAATAAAGCCAAAGGCGGATAAAGGAAATGATAAGCATATCGGAGCAACAATGCCTGGTACGGTTATTAAGGTTTTAAGAAATGTTGGTGAAAAAGTAGATAAAGGTGATCATATTTTAATAACCGAAGCTATGAAAATGGAAACAACTGTTCAAGCACCTTTTACAGGTACAATTAAGAATATATACGTCAGTGACGCCGATACGATCGAAGTAGGAGATTTGCTCATCGAATTTGATTAAATGGGATACCACTTGATTAATAGGGTGTTGGTCAGCGCTACTTGACGTAGCTTGTTACTATGTGAATAGCTGTGCCAAAAGTGTACCTGAAATAAAAAATCTCAAGGAAATTTTTTTCCTTGAGATTTTTTTATGCAAATAATTGACATAAACAGTTTCCATATTAAGTTGATGAAATATTGGGCTTATCTTGCGTTTGCTTTTCATACTTGCCACTTCTTGTTGCTAGCAAAACAAAATAACTCAGCATGCCAAAATAAAGAGAAATTACGAGTGCATGTAAAAGTGCCGTACCTAGATGGAGTCGAGTAAAGATTATCATTGCTCCAAAGAATACTTGTAAGGAGATAAATGATAATGTTATGATCCAACCCCAATACATAATATGGTTGGAACGATAATTTTTAATCATTTGTATAAAAGCTATTACTGTCCATATAAATAATATTGCCGCAGCTAATCGATGTCCCATTTGAATCCATTGAGGTATAGTATATTCTGAGAAAGCAAATGGAGCATTATTATTACAGAATGGCCATCCACCACACACCAGATTAGATTCAGTATGGCGCACAAGGGCGCCAGTATAAACAACCAACATAGTGTATATCGTTAATGCATATATTTCGATACGATGAAACCTCTTAATAAATAGAGATTTAGCATCGAATTTTTTGTCAACCTCAAAAACGAGAAGCATAAGCAAAAAGACGGAAGCAAAGGAAATTAGCGAAATGCCAAAGTGTGCAGCTAATACAAAGTCAGATTGCCCCCATTTCACTGCTGCAGCCCCAATAAGTGCTTGAAGAATTAAAAAAAATAATGAAAGAAATGACAAGAACTTCACTTCACGAATATGGCCAATATGTCTCCAAGCTAATACTGCCAAGCCCAATACTGCAAAACCAACAATACCTGTGACCATACGGTGACTTAATTCAATTATTAACTCTGGTGTAATCGTAGTTGGTATTATTTCTCCTTCACATAATGGCCAACTATCTCCACATCCGTCAGCTGATCCTGTTTTCGTTACAAGTGCACCACCTAATAAAACGAACATCATACCAATGGTTGCCACGACAGATAACCACTTTAAGATTTTGATCATTAGTAAATCCTCACTTTATGTAATTTAAAAAATAGTATGTTTACAAATCCGATAGATTTATCATAATATTAATACCTGAGAAAAAGCAATGGTTTGCCTCAAAAATGGATTGTGTTGACACACAATTGTAATAGTATCATGTTTTGTTTTTCTTTTCACTATAGAAAATATAAAAAACGCTTGCATTGTTGTCTGTTGTTTGCTAGAAATAGTGTAGGGGAGTTTGATATACTTACCATCATTACGCGAAAATAACTACCATCCTACATAGCCAATTCTTTATTGTTTTAAAATGATTCACAAAATCGTCACAAAAACATGAGTGAATTACAGTAAAATAATTACTAGGTAGTTATTAGATTGTAAAACAATTCCATGATACAATTAATTTTTGGGGATACTTTGTTTTTATTGGATTTTCCACTAAAGTATACCTTGTCTCATTATGCCTTTTGGTAGGCGCTTGAAGGGGGGATATGAATGGATAAAGCAGAGACACCTACATCAACGGTTGTAAGCAATGCTGGTGTTTCCGACGATAAACGTTCCAACACGTTACTTGCAGATATTAAGTCATTGATCAAAGTTGGAATCATTAATTCCAATTTAATCACGGTATTTGCAGGTTTCTGGTTAGCGCTATATTTTACTGGATCTTCTTTTACAGATTATATTGGAACATTTATATTAACAATGGTAGGAAGTGCACTAGTGATTGCCGGAGGGTGTATGTTAAATAATTGGTACGATGCTGATATTGATCCAATTATGACAAGAACGAAATTACGCCCAACCGTAACCGGAACCATTTCACTTCAAGCTGTTCTTACACTTGGTATCGTTACCACATTAATAGGATTTGGACTACTCCTGTTTACAACTATTGAAGCGGTATTATTTGCGTTTATTGGTTGGTTTGTATACGTTGTTCTCTATACGATGTGGTCTAAAAGAAAGTATACGCTGAATACAGCAATTGGTAGTTTTTCTGGGGCAGCACCACCTTTAATTGGCTGGGCGGCAGTAGAACCGAATTTTCATATTGTTCCATTTATTCTGTTTTTAATTATGTTTATTTGGCAGACTCCACATTTTCTTGCATTAGCAATGAGAAAAAGTAAAGAATATAAAGCAGCAGGTATACCAATGCTACCAGTAGTACATGGTTTTGAATTCACGAAACGTCAAATTGTAATTTACATTGCATGTTTATTACCATTACCGTTTTACCTAGCTTCGTTGGGAACAACGTTCATGGTTATTGCTACTTTACTTAATGTTGGATGGCTAGCAATTGGTATCAGTGGATTCTTTATGAAAAATGATCTGAAATGGGCAAACATCATTTTTATTTATTCATTGAATTATTTAACTATCTTATTTTTAATGATGGTTCTAGTAACATGGAACTCTCCATTTAGTTAATTCGTCCTTAATTTAATTTATATATAAGGAGCATCAAGAAAAGAAAGAGAGGTATGGATACATGAAAGGTTGGATGGGAAAATTCAAATCTGTATTCCTTTTAAGTTTACTTGCACTTGTCCTTGCTGGGTGTGGGAAAGAAAACTTAACTGCCCTTGTACCAAAAGGGTATGGAGCAGAGTCTTCCATGAATTTAATTATTCTATCATCAATTATTATGTTATTTGTGTTTGTTATCGTATTTTTGGTTTATGTAATTACACTTGTCCGTTTTCGCAAAAAGAAGGGACAGGAAAATTTCATACCAAAGCAAGTAGAGGGCAACAAAACCTTGGAAACAGTATGGACAGTTATTCCAATTATTTTAGTGCTTGTGCTTGCAGTACCAACCGTTGCTGCTACATTTGATTTGGCAGATACATCCAAATCAAAAGATGGTATCAACATTGATGTTACTGGTAATCAATACTGGTGGCACTTTAGTTATGCTGGTGAAGAAATTCAAACAAGTCAGGATTTATACATTCCAACAGGAGAAAAAGTATATCTAAATATGCAATCATCAGATGTAATCCATTCATTATGGGTACCAAGTATCTCTGGTAAGATGGATGTTAACCCTGAAAATGTCAACACCATGTATATTGAAGCAAAAGAAGAAGGGGTTTACTGGGGCAAATGTGCAGAGCTATGCGGACCTTCACATTCCTTGATGGATTTTAAAGTTATTGCTGTTAGTCCAGAAGAATATGATCAATGGGTTGAAGACATGCAAGGTGTTGATCCAGAAGCGCAGCCTCAAGATGCAGTGGCTCAAGATGGTAAGGCAGCATTTGAGGAAAATAACTGTATGAGCTGTCACGCTATTGGTTCTTCGCCAAATGCGGTAGGTCCAAACTTAACCAACTTTGGTGATCGCTCTAGAATAGCTGGTATTTTGGAACCAACAAAAGAGAAGTTAGTTAATTGGATTATGGATCCTGAATCCATAAAACCAGGGAACAAAATGACGAATAATTACCCTGAACTATCTAAAGAAGAAGCAAGTAATATCGCAGAGTATTTGCTGCAATTGCAGCCATCTGAGATAACTCCAGAGAGTGCAGGAAACTAATTAAACTAAAGGGTGGAAGAAGTAAAAGGGAGGTTTAAAATTTGAGTATTGCAGCTGCTCAAAAGAAAGGCTTCGGTGCTGTTATTTGGGATTATTTAACCACAGTCGATCATAAGAAAATTGCGCATTTGTATTTATTCGGCGGTGGCTTCTTTTTCCTACTTGGCGGACTTGAAGCATTGTTTATTCGTATACAACTGATTAAACCTGAGAATGATTTTTTAAGTGCAGGTTTATATAATGAAATGATAACGATGCATGGTACGACTATGATATTCCTTGCAGCTATGCCATTATTGCTAGGAATAATGAACGCTATTATGCCCTTACAGATTGGGGCACGAGATGTAGCCTTTCCATTTTTAAATTCACTTGGGTTTTGGCTATTTATGTTTGGTGGGGTTCTTTTAAACTGTAGCTGGTTCCTCGGAGGCGCTCCTGATGCAGGTTGGACTGCCTACACACCATTATCAACCACGTCTCCTGGTCATGGAGTGGACTTTTATATCCTAGGTCTCCAGATTTCGGGTGCAGGGACATTAATGGGTGGTATTAACTTTTTAGTAACAATAGTTACAATGCGTGCACCAGGCATGACATATATGCGTATGCCGCTCTTCACTTGGACGACATTTGTAACAAGCGTGCTAATTTTATTTGCCTTTCCAGCTTTAACAGTTGGACTGTTTTTATTAATGTTTGACCGTATGTTCGGATCTGCGTTCTTTGAAGTTTCGCTTGGAGGAAATGCAGTTATCTGGCAGCATCTATTTTGGATATTTGGTCATCCAGAGGTTTACATTTTAATACTTCCAGCATTTGGTGTGTTTAGTGATATATTCGCAACCTTCTCTAAGAAGCGATTATTCGGTTATACTGCCATGGTATTTGCTACAATACTGATCGCATTCTTAGGTTTTATGGTTTGGGCACACCATATGTTTACCGTGGGTCTTGGACCTGTTGCTAATGCTATTTTTGCGATTGCTACGATGGCGATCGCCGTACCTACTGGTATTAAGATCTTTAACTGGTTGGCAACAATGTGGGGCGGTAGCATTACGATTAATTCCGCAATGCTTTGGTCATTAGCATTTATTCCATCATTTACAATCGGTGGAATGACAGGGGTAATGCTTGCCTCAGCTGTTGCAGACTATCAATATCACGATTCTTATTTTGTTGTAGCTCACTTCCACTATGTTATTGTAGGTGGAGTAGTATTTGGTATTTTGGCAGCCTTACATTATTGGTGGCCGAAGATGTTTGGAAAAATTCTAAATGAAGCCTTAGGTAAATTATCGTTCTGGTTATTCTTTATCGGCTTCCATTTAACTTTCTTTATTCAACACTTTTTAGGTCTAATGGGTATGCCTCGACGCTATTGGGTATTCTTAGAGGATCAAGGCTTGGATATAGGTAACCTAGTTAGTACTATAGGAGCACTGTTAATGGGTGTTGGAGGTCTTTTATTTGTTATTAACATCATCTATACATCTGTTAAAGGAGAAAAAGCTCCAGCGGATCCTTGGGACGGTCGTACGTTAGAATGGGCTATTCCTTCTCCACCACCGTTCTATAACTTTAAGCAAACACCACTTGTACGTGGGCTTGATCCACTATGGATTGAGAAAACGGAAGGTAAGGGTGAAATGACTGCCGCCGAGCCACTTGGGGACATTCATATGCCTAATGGATCTATTTTACCTTTCATCATGTCATTAGGTTTCTTTATTGCAGGGTTTGGATTTATTTATCAGGTGGATCAAAAAGCATGGTTAGTAGCTGTGTTTGCCGGTATGGGTATTGCGCTAGCTTGTATGCTTATTCGCTCTTTGAAAGATTACCATGGCTTTCATATTACCAAAGAAGAACTTGAAAGGGAGGCTGACTAATATGAGTCACGATCATTCCTTAAATCCAGAAACGATGCCTCAGGAACCAGAAAAGGCTACCCTTGAAGGTAAAAATAAATTCCTTGGGCTATGGTTCTTCTTAGGCGGTGAGACAGTTTTATTCGCCAGTTTGTTTGGGACTTTCTTAGCATTGAGAAATTCAACTGCAGACGGTCCTGCTGGTGAAGAAATTTTTGGCTTAGAGCTTGTTTTTCTAATGACAATGCTTTTATTAACTAGTTCACTTACTAGTGTGTATGCGATGTATCATATGAAGAACAATGACTTTAAGAAAATGCAATTATGGTTAGGGATCACTGCATTTCTTGGTATTGGATTCCTAGCTTGTGAAATATATGAGTTTTATCATTATATTCACGAGTATCATTTTACGTTTAGATCGTCTGCTTTTGGTTCAGCGTTCTATACGTTAGTAGGTTTCCATGGAGGGCACGTAGCGTTTGGGCTTAGTTGGTTAATTGCCATTATGGTTCGAAATGCGAAGCGTGGTTTAAACCTATATAATGCACCAAAATATTACACATTCAGCTTGTATTGGCACTTTATTGATGTCGTATGGGTATTTATCTTTACGGTTGTATACCTAATGGGAAAGGTGGGTTAATTCATGACGGATAACACCAATACCAATTCGTTCCAAAAGCAAAAGAATAAAGAAGAAATGAAGAAGCAACTTATTACTTTTGCTCTTATGATTGGATTTACCATTATAGCTTTTGCTATTGTTGCAACTGAAGCAATGGATAAAATGTTCGCTATTCCTCTACTGCTAATTTTAGCAGTAGTTCAAGTAGCATTTCAGTTCTATTATTTTATGCATATGAAGGATAAGGGACATGAGTTTCCATCCATGATGATTTATGGTGGTATATGGGCTGCTATATTAACGGTAGCAGCATTAGTAGCCATTGTTTGGTGGTAGGATAAAAGAGGCTGAGACAAAAGAATGAAGAAACAATAAAAAACGAACGATGATTAGTTGGAAATAATTATCGTTCGTTTTTTGATCAAAATAATTCATTTAGCACCTGAAATAAGCGAGACTCCGGCGGGAACAGCACGAGTCCGAAGATCCACTTGGTAACGTGTTTTTCTTTACCAAGTTAGCTGAGGCTGTGTCCGTGGAACGAGTATGTTTTTGCGGTGCGGCGATGATACTCCTATTGATAACATGATTATTCGTATGTTGAGTAAAGAAGTTGTGTTTTGTCCCAGCCTCTTTTTCTTAGTCTAAGAAATTATAAAATTAGCCCATTTGGATAAATAGGCGCGTGTTAAGTCACGTCCAGTTCCAGCTCCCAGAAACGAGGCTACTTCATGAATCGTCCTAATCTAAGCCATCATCGGCTCGCGAGCTCATCGTGATTCTTTTATCTCGGTTGACTTGCTTCAGTCGCTACGTTTCTATTCGGCGCTTACGCTTTTGTTCTTGCTTTATGCTAGTGTTTTCTAAAAGTCGTCACATTATAAGTGTGTGTTAATATTCATATTCAGTTATAATAGTGAGGACAATCCTTTTATAGAGGTGAATAATAATGTGGCTAGAATTACAGATCTTCGGATTTCGTGCCTTATGGAGTCCGTATTTTCTATTATTTGTAATCGGATTGGGTGTCGCTTACTTTTTAGTTACAGGTCCATATCGTCATAAATTTGGTGGAACTGATAAACCGACGAGTAAACAGCAAGTTATGTTCTATATCGCAATCTTTTTACTTTACGTAGTTAAGGGAGCACCGATAGATTTGCTTTCACATATTATGCTAACTGCTCACATGGTACAGATGGCAATTTACTACTTAGTATTTCCTATACTCGTAATAAAGGGAATTCCAACTTGGATTTGGAAAAAAGTAATTGGAGCACCAATTATTAAACCGCTTTTTAACTTATTAACTAAACCGTTAATTTCACTGCTCCTGTTTAATGCACTATTTTCCATCTATCACATTCCTGTAATCTTTGACTTTGCTAAATCCAATCCGATTGCACATACAACTATTTCACTTGTAATACTTGCAGCAGCTTTCATTGTTTGGTGGCCAATCTTATCACCAATTAAAGAAATGGATACAATGCGACCACTAGTGAAAATAGGGTATATTTTTGCTAATGGTGTGTTAATCACTCCAGCATGTGTGTTGATCATATTTGCAGACCATCCTTTATTTGCTGCATATAGTCAAGATGGAGCCTGGTTACAGGCGCTTGCTTTATGCGTTCCGGGAGAGGTACTAGAGGGAATATCTTTTTCCATTTCTGGACCTGAAATGTTCTCCCCAATGAGTACCGTTGAGGATCAGCAATTAGGTGGGATTATTATGAAAATCATGCAGGAAATCACCTATGGTATTCTGTTAGGTAGAATTTTCTTTAAGTGGTTTAATCAAGAGAGCTTGAGAGTCGATCCAATACCAGCAGATATAAGAAATTAACAAAGATTTATTCCTATAGAAAAGATTACTAATATTGTTTTCAGCACTTTACTTAATTGCAATTTTAGTCCTAAGCCTCACCTCTTTTATCTAGTTACTTGGTAATTAGGTGGGGGCTTTGTTGTGTTTAGGAATTTTTTTATACTGGTGTAAAATTGAAATACTAATAATATGACATTATGTTGTAAAAATAGTATCAGTAAGTCTATTTTAAATGGAAACCGTATTTTTAAGCATAAGCTAAAACTGATTCGTCCATAATGACTTTATCAGGACGTCGTGATTTTAGCCTTTAACAAAATATGATAAAATATAAAAGCATAATCTTGAGGTTTGCTGAGTTACTTATGCATTTTTAGAAGGGAGCACATATTTTCTATGCCTTTATTGCCCACTATTAGTACGTTTTTTATTGTTCTTAGTGCAGTATTAGTCGCTTTTGGCTGGCGATTTATTGTTAAAGGAGAGGCGAAAAGCCACAAGAAAACGATGATTGCCGCTGCAATTAGTGCATTGCTGTTTTTTATTATTTATATATCAAGAACTATTTTTATTGGTAATACGAGCTTTGGAGGACCAGAGGATCTTGAAATATATTATACGATTTTCTTGATTTTTCACATTACCTTAGCTACAACGGGGGCTGTTTTTGGTATTACAACGTTGGTATTGGCATTTAAGCGTAAGATCAGCGTACATAGAAAAATAGGTCCGATTACGAGTATAATTTGGTTTTTAAGCGCGTCTACCGGAGTAATTGTTTATCTTTTACTATATATACTCTATGAGGGTGGAGAAACAACTAGTTTAATAAAAGCAATTTTAGGAACATAGAAAAGAGTTAGAGGCTTAAGCCTCTAACTCTTTTTATATTTTTATATTCCAGTTAATAATACCTGCCTCTTTTGCTGAATTAAACGCGATTACTAGTAGTGGACCGAGTATAAATCCGAATAGACCTAGGAGTTTTAGTCCAATGAACATGGATATTAAGGTGGCTAATGGTGACAATCCTATATGCTGTCCCATCACTTTTGGCTCAACTGTTCGACGGATAGCAAGTAGGATAACAGCAAGCACGGCGAGTTGAATCCCCATCCCCGTATCGCCAGCGAGGAACATAAATATCGACCAAGGTCCAAGGATGGCAATTGAACCAATGATTGGAATTAAGTCAATCACCCAAATGATTAATGACATAATAATCGCTACTTCAGGTGCTATGAAAAATAATCCAATCAATGTTACAGCTAGAATAATAAGGCTCACAAGAAACTGAGCTTTGAAGAAACCCAAAAATACACTCGTCAGCCTTGCGTTCATAAACGATACTTGTTCTGCTGTTTCTTTCGTCATTACGTGATACATTTTGGCCTTTAGCAATGGTAGTTCAACCATAAATAAAAATAAAGCAATTAAATAGACAATGAAACTAATTAAGTATTGAGGAACCGTTGCAAATACTTGTGCAATTCGATCAAGCGTGAATTTCTCTTTAGCAGTTTCACTTAGTGCATTCAAATTGGCTTCGATGCTAGATGATACCTGATTAACAAATTCAGATGGTAAATCATCTGTATATTGCTGAACTTCTGTTTCCCATTCCCTATAGATTCGGTTCAATTCATTGAAATGAGAAGGCACATCTTCAACAAAATTAACTACTTGTGTGACAGCCCTTGTAACAGTAAAGGTCCCTGCTACTCCAAGTACGATTAAAAACAGTAAGAAAACGATAGTCACTGAGATTTTTCTGTTGACTTTTAATCTTCTTTGAATTAGTCGAATTACTGGATTTAGGAAAAGGGCAGAAACAAATGCTACAATCAAAGGTATTGATATGGGCAAAATAAAAATCGCAACTAAAATGATGAATATACCTAAAAAAATGAGTGTCCAATGGCGTTTTGTTATATTTCGAAACAACTTATTACGATGGCTCCTTTCCTAGAAAAAACAGTTACAAATATATAAAAAATATAGCATTTATTTTTGAATTTGAACAGAATAATATTTCTAAAAACTTCCATGCACAACGGCTTATATACTTTTTATATCTAAATGTTATGTTACATATATACATGGAATGTGTAAAAAAACCGGCTACTCTCATACTTAGGAGTAGTCGGCTGCTAGTTATTTATTGGTTGAATTGTTCAATTTCAGATTTCACTTTACTAACTAAGTTATTTGCACGTTCAACTAAATTTTCTGGAAAGCCTTCTTCCTCTCCATATTCAACCCCATGCGGGTAATAGTGCTTTCCTAATAAAGGTGTCATTAGTTTGATGACGGCGTTTCCACGATCGACATCACCTTCAACAGCATAGCCTTGAATTCGAATGTAGTATGTAATATTCTTTTCTTTGGAATCCATTCGGTAATCATAAGTGACACGTTCATAATCCCATTGACCTGCACGAATAAAAGCATGTTTAGCAGTTAAATGATCCAGTGGCTTTAAATCAATAACCAAGTCTTCCAATCCTGTATTTTCTAATCTCATTTTATCCACCTCACCTAATAGTCCTCACTATACTATATTAGTATGAATTGCAAGAACTTGCAATTGAAAAGACATATTGAAAAATAGGATAAATTCCTACAGGATGACTGCTAATATAACTATTGGATATTCGCAGGACTGAAATTGTTGTAATGGGTTCTATTTGCGTATTTTGAAAGTGAAATTATTTGCCGAACTTGGCATTTTTTTATATGATTACCATTAAAATAATAGAGAAGATAGCATGATTTATATATTAGAATCATATATATACCATAAAACGTAAAAGGAGACTATATAATGCGATTTATTAAAAGCATCATACTTTTATCTCTATTAGCGGTAGTAGGATTCTATTTCTTGGAGCAAAATGATATGTCTCCGGAAGCAACAATAGAATCAATTAGTGATTCGGTAAAAGAAAAGCAACAATTACTTAAAACAAAAGTTGTACCTGAGAAAAAGGAAGAAATTCCATTAGCAGGTGAACTTTTTCAATGGTTTGGTAAATCAACCGATGCATTAATTCAAAGCATGGGAAAACCTACTAGAAAAGATCCAAGTGCTTACGGATACACTTGGTGGGTTTATACGGATCAAAAAGAAACCTATGTGCAATTTGGGGTGGCAGATGATAAAATTCAAACAATCTATGCAACTGGAAATAATATTAACATAAAGTCTGTTACACTGGGCGAGTCTTATGAAAACATAAGCAAACAGTTTAATTTTTCAGATGAAGTAACTTATCGAAATGGATTAACTTCATATACGTTTAAGCTTAAAGATGAAGATAAAAAAATGCGGCCACTCGTAAAATTATCCGATTCTGTCTTTATGCAACTCTATTTCGATACATTTACGAATACATTATCCTCTGTACGAGTGTTAGAAGCGGAAACGTTATTAAAGCATCAGCCTTATGAGCTTCAGTACCGAGGGAATTTGCCTGAGCAGCCCGATTTAACAAACGAACAATGGGCAAAGGTAGAGGAAGGTATGGAACAACAGATTTTTGATATAACAAATGTGATGCGACATAAGCAAGGGAAAACAACGTTAAAATGGGAAAAATCTGTAGGTGAAGTAGCATTTCTGCATAGTAAAGATATGTCAGATAATAATTATTTTTCCCATTCTAGTTTAGATGGAAGAGGTTTAAAAGATAGGTTAGATGAAGGGAAGGTTTCATTCGTATCAGCAGGTGAGAACATTGCCGCGCAATATCCAGATGCTGCAGCTGCTATGGAAGGATGGTTGAATAGTGAAGGGCATCGAAAGGCATTGCTGAGTGATGATTATACCCACCTAGGGGTAGGTGTTTACCGCTTATATTATACACAAAATTTCTTAGCAAAAGCGTTCTAATTGTAAGCAAGCGAAGATTTATAATGCTTCGCTTGCTGATTTTGAATCACATCTATCATGCCTATGCATAGAATAAATAGTGCATATGACTATGTATTAAAAGAGGTGATGAGGATGAGTGACCAGAAACTACACCCTTCAGTCCTTGAATTTAAGCAATTTATCAACGAACATCCCAAGCTGATTGAGCATATAAGAAAAAGTGGTAGACCATGGCAGGAAACATATGAAAAATGGGTATTACTAGGTGAAGATGACCCTTTTTGGGAAAAATATAAGGGTGATAAATCGCAAACAAAAACCCAAAAAGAAAAAGCAAAAAAGGAAAAAAATTCAGAGCTATTCAGTCAGTTAATGAAAATGACAGAATCAATGGATCTAGAAAAAATTCAAAAGCAAATTGAACAGTTTAGTGACTCCATTACGACGATACAAGAACTTATTGGACAATTTCAACAAAATAAAAGCACTTCTTCACAACAACCAAATGAAAGAATGGGATGGTTTCGCGACTAAGGAGTGAAAATATGGATCCGAATTCCTATAACTACTTACGACAAAATCCTGAATTATTACGATTTGTTAGACTTAATCCTATCTGGTATCGATATTTATCACGAGATCCTAATCTTATCGAAGACATGAGAAAGGAGTCCAAACGCTTCTATGGAAAAACATTTCCTCAGCAGGTAGAGAAAGTAAATAATCACATTCAAATGGTGGGAATGTTAATGCAGTTTGCTGGAGCGATGAAGGATTAATTATTTTCAGAAAGCAGGAAAAGTGATAAGATAAGGATGGAGGTGGATAGGATGATTGCGACAATGGAATATGTAGATATTCTAGATCGGTCTGAGCAGCTTGGTAGAATGATTTTAGACTCAGACGTTATGGAAGCCTATAATCGATCTCAGCAGGAACTTGATGAGGACCAACATGCACAACGGCTTATACAAGCATTTATAGATATAAAAAGTCATTATGAAGATGTTCAACGTTTCGGTAGATATCATCCAGATTATAATGCGATTATGAAAGAAGTTCGAAGAGTAAAAAGGGAGATGGACATGAATGATAAAGTTGCTTCCTTTAAGATAGCTGAACGTAATCTACAAAAATTGCTGGATGAAATTAGTAATTATGTTGCTCATAGTGTAAGTGAGCAAGTCAAAGCCCCACAAGATGGTGCTGCATTATCCGATAGTGGATGTGGTTGTGGTAGCGGTGGCGGATGTGGATGTGCATCTTAAATGATGGAAAAAGTATATTATTTTTAGCGAGGTAACTTATGCGAACAAAACGTCAAGGAATTGTGGTCTGGTTTCAACATATGAAGAATCTAAAGCAAATTAAGCGCCATGGTCATTTTTTATACAGTTCAAAGAAAATGAAATATGCTGTATTATATGTCGATCAAGAGGAAATAGAAAAAGTAGAAGAAAAATTATTAAGGCTTTCTTTTGTTTCTAAGGTTGAGCGCTCCTACAAGCCTTTTGTTCGAATTGATTTTGAAAATGCGAAACCAGATAAGGCTAAACAATACGATTATAAAATGGGGATATGACGGAAAAGCTGCGAATTGATTGTTCGCAGCTTTTCGTTTGAAACAATTCTCTTATACAAAAGAAAAAACCTGCAGAAATGATTCTACAGGTCCCTTTGTTTTCTTGTTAGAAAACAAAAAGGCAAAGGGAGAGGAGAAACCGGAAGAAGAACTTATGGGGAAGAGTAAGTCTTCTCCGTGTTTTGAAACAACCAAGCTAACCTTTAGCTGTCTCATTATGTTAGTATGGTCGATCATAAGGATAATATACACCTAGCTAAAAAATTTTTTCAATGAATTCTTGTTTTCGTTTCCATACTTTTGTGGTAGGATAAATGTCGAATAGGGTAAAATCGAGGTGGAATAATGCGTATAATAGCTGGTGAGTATAAGGGAAGGCAGCTAAAAGCTGTACCAGGGAAGACAACTAGGCCAACAACTGATAAAGTAAAGGAAGCAGTTTTTCAAGTGATTGGTCCATTTTTTCAGGGTGGGAATGCATTAGATCTCTTTGCAGGTAGCGGCTCGCTTGGATTTGAAGCATTAAGCCGCGGTGTGGAGAAGGTTGTATTCGTAGACAAACACCCAAAGGCAGTACATACCATTAATGAAAATAGTAAACAACTGAAGTTGGAAAATAGAGTGGAAATTTTCCGCGCAGATGCATTTCGTGCAATTCACGCCGCAGCTAAACGTGAACTGGATTTTCAACTCGTTTTACTCGATCCTCCTTATGGAAAGGTAAACTATGAAGAGTTAATCAACGAAATGATTCAACTTCGGCTTATAAAACAAGGTGCTTGGATATATTGTGAGCATGACATGTCTGAAAAACTGCCATCGGATCACCCATATTTAAACGTAGTAAAACAAACCCATTATGGTGGTACGATAGGAATCACCATTTATAAAATGAATGAGGAAGGGAGCGCTTATCTTGACTAGATTGGCGATATGTCCGGGCAGTTTCGATCCTGTGACGTATGGACACTTAGATATCATACAACGAGGAGCAAAGATCTTTGATCAGGTTATTGTAGCCGTATTCAATAATCAATCAAAGGCCCCTTTATTTAATGTAGAAGAACGTATCAACTTATTGGAACAATGTACAGCAGATTTACCAAATGTATCTATTGATTCATCAAATGGTCTATTAATGGATTATGCAAGGTCAAAAAATGCGCAGGCAATTATTCGTGGTCTTCGAGCTGTAAGTGATTTTGAGTATGAGATGCAAATTACTTCGATGAACCGGAAATTAAATGAAGATATCGAGACTTTTTTTATGATGACAAATAACCAATATTCATTTTTAAGCTCAAGTATCGTGAAAGAAGTTGCGAAGTATAAAGCAAATGTTAGTGATCTAGTTCCTAATGTTGTAGAAGCAGCATTAGAGCAAAAGTATAATTAATGGACAAAAGAATGAAGAAACAACGAACGATAATTAATTTGAATTAATTATCGTTCGTTGTTTGATCAGAATCATCATTTAGCACCTGAAATAAGCAAGACTCCGGCGGGAACAGCATGAGTCCGAAGATCCACTTAGTAACTTGTTTTTCTTTACCAAGTTAGTTGAGTCCGTGCCCGCGGAAAGCGCGTATAGTTTCACGGTGTGGCGATGATACTTCTATTGATAACATGATTATTCGTATTTTGAGTAAAAGAAGTTGTGTTTTGTCCCAGCCTTCTTTTTATAGTCTAGGAAATTATAAAATTTGCCCATCTGGATAATTATGGGCGTGTTAAGCTGCGTTCAGCTCCCATCGCCCATCGCCCATGAATCTCCCTAATCTAAGTCATCATCGGTGTGAATCCTCTATCTTCGTTGACTCGCTCCAGTCGCTGCGTTTCTAATCGAGCGCTTGCACTTTTATTTATACAGCTAACCATCGCTTTATTTTGCAGCATTTAGTCGAATAGCAATTATAATAATAGAAATTCCTAGGGAAATGATGGTAATGATTGGACCATATGTTATTATTTTCTCCAATACCATATTCCAAATATTTTCATGAACGCCTTGCGATACAGCGATATGATCGGAATCAAATGCTTGTTTATTCAAATATAACGGTTTATAAAGGACGATAGTAAGGATGGCCGCAATCATTCCATGAAGAATTCTAGCAAAAAAATAAGGCGCAAAACGAATATCTGTTTTTGCAAGTATGCTCGCAACTTGTGCTTGAACCGACAAACCATTAAAACCTAAAATAAAACTTACTAAGATAGCTTTTGTTAGAAGCGTATCACTTGTTATTCCTGAAATACTCTGCGCACCAATTGTTATCTCGAAAAGTCCAGATAATAGAGGTAAACCAAATTCGGGAGACATAGAAAATAATTGTAAAATATGTTGGAAAAATACAGATATGAATGTGGATATACCAGTTAAAAAGAATAACTTTGTAAGCACAGAGAATAAAATGATAAATCCACCAACCATTACTAGTGTTTTAACAGAATGAAGGACAGCATCTCCGAGAATTTCTCCTAATGGTCGATTGTCCATTAATCTTGTTTCATGCATATCTTTAAATGCTTTAACGATTGATACTCTCCCACGAACTTCCCTTCTCATTATATCTTGTTTTTCTTTGTTTTTTCCATAGAATCGCATACAAATACCAACAAATGCATTACTAATATAATGACAAGCAGCTAGTAATATTCCTAGTTTTGTATCGTGGAAAAAACCAACAGATACTGCTGCAAAAATAAATAATGGGCTGGAGGCATTAGTAAATGAAACTAATCTTTCAGCTTCAATTTGTGTTAATTGTTTTTCTTCTCTTAGTCTACTTGCGATTTTGGCGCCAGTAGGATAACCACTTGCCATCCCCATAATCCATCCAAAGCTTCCAACACCTGGAATGTTAAATAAAGGGCGCATGATTGGTTCAAATAGTACGCCAATAAATTTCACGACACCAAAACTGATTAGTAGTTCAGCAGTTATAAAAAAAGGTAATAGTGATGGGAATACCACTTCCCACCAAATACTTAAGCCACGGATACTGGCTTCAAATGTTTGATCTGAAAATTGTATTAGTGAAAATGCAATAAATGCCGTTGTCCCAGAAAGAAGGATTGTTTTAACTATTTGTGACAATGTTGCGCCTCCTAATTGTTAGCCTTGCTCTGTACTTATTCGTATGATAGTAGTAGAATTGGAATATCATTAGGAGAAAGCGCGTTCTCCTAATGCGATGTACAAGTCTATATAAATATACGCACATACCTAGCGAATTTATGCCATACACTTTTAAAACAGATGGTGTTAGTGGAACATAGTGGAGGGTAAAGAAATGACAAAAAAATACTTGGCTAGCTTACTTCTAATGATAGTTGCTGTTTATTTTTTAGCGGCATATCAGCTTCCATTTTATATTTATAAGCCTGGTGGTGCAGATGCGCTCAATCCAATTGTTGAAGTAGAAGAAGGTTATGAAAGTAAGGGAGATATGCATCTTGTTACAGTTAGTGGCGGACAAGCTACACCAGTACAATACATATTGGCAAAGGTGCTACCTCATCATCAAATAGTTCCTATTGAAGAAGTTTTCCCCGATGGTATAACAGATGATGAGTATATGCATGCTCAATTGCAAATGATGGAAAATTCACAAGAAGCATCGACTGTAGTTGCATATAAAGCTGCACATCAAGATATATCAATCGATTACAATGGCGTATACGTTGTTTCAATTGTTGAAAATATGCCTGCTGATGGGAAATTACAAATGGGAGATCGAATTATTGGAATTGATGGAGAGGAGATTAAAGAAGCGAATGATTTAATTCATTACGTAGAAGAAAAAAAGGCTAACGAAACAATTACTGTAGATTTCGTTCGTGACGAAAAAGAGATGTCTGTAAAGATTACACTCGAATCATTAGCTGATTTAGGTAATAAGCCTGGAATAGGTATTCGATTAGTAACTGATCGTGCGGTTTCAGTAAACCCTCAAGTACATTTTTCTAGCGGGAAGATAGGTGGTCCTAGTGCAGGACTCATGTTCTCTTTGGAAATTTATGATCAATTAACGGAAGAGGATTTGACGAAGGGTTATGAAATCGCAGGTACGGGCGAAATAGACTATGACGGTAACGTACATCGAATCGGGGGAATCGATAAAAAAGTGGTTGCTGCTGATAAAGAAGGTGCGGATATCTTTTTTGCTCCAAACGAGGCAGGTAATGGTGAGACAAATTATGAAATCGCACGTAAAAAGGCAGCGGAAATAGAAACAGATATGAAAATAGTCCCTGTTGATACATTTGAAGATGCGCTTGATTATTTACAGCAGTTGAAGTAAATAAAAAACAAGACCTAGATTTTTTAGAGGATAGGTCTTGTTTTTTAATGCTATTATAATATTTTAATCGGTGGTTGGATTTCTTGATTACGTAGAGCTAATTTTACATCTGGAGCAAGAATACTATAATAGGCATCACTTGCTCTTTCTTCCATTTCTAACATCGGATGCATGGTACGACCCAACTTCTGAATAAGAGGAACATCTATTTTCTTCTTCTGTTGATGAATATAAGCTTGCCCCGTTTTATTAAATCCAAGTACACGAACGTAAGCCATCTTGGATGGATTACATAAGATGTCGATTTCTTTCTTTTTGGTATTCGTCAATATATGTACGAACATACGTTGTAATCGTGTCCATGTGTAACGCTTTGTTTTTAGCGTCTGCATCCATTCTCCAAATGAATGAACACTCCTAGCAGCTTTTTTTAATCGATGTTCAAGCCCTTCATCTACACCTTGAATCATAGAAAGTTCCTGTAGCGACATAGTTGTTACACGATAGTGTAGAAATGGAAAATAATTTTCCCAAACATGCCAAGTTCCAGCGCGTTGATTATAATTTTCTAATTCCATTTTTGTTGTATCAGGAATAGAGTTGCTAATTTCATGTGTGATCGTGTTTCTTTCTGTTAGAGTTTTTCGTATACTGGTTGCACTGGCAATTGATCCTGAAATTGTTTCATCATGGTAACCACTTTGGGAGCGTTGGACAGTTAATGGTCTAATCGGGAGATTATGATCCATAATGGTTTTTACATAACTAAACCCTAGAATATTATTTGGTTTGGTTAAATCCATTTCATCAGTAGATAAGCTAATATGACGGTATGCTGCTTTACTAGCTTCTGGAAAAGATATTCCGGAATTTAACTGGTCTCTAAGAACGTTTTGATAGTCTTGTTGATTTGTTTTTAATCTGTGATAACTGTTTATAAAATTGTCAATATTGCCTGATTCACTACCAAAGCATAAGCTAGATACACCTAATTCGCTTAAGGTTAAAACTGCTCCCTTAGCAAATAAATCACTGCTTTGCACAGCGAATGAATATGGTAACTCAACTACTAAATCAATTCCCTTGCTTAGGGCCGCTCTTGCACGATAAAATTTATCCATAATTGCTGGTTCTCCTCTTTGTAGGAAGGACCCACTCATCACGGCTATCATACATTCTGCCTGACTTATTTTTCGAGCTTCCTGTATATGATATACATGCCCGTTATGAAATGGATTATATTCAACTACTAGCCCACATGCTTCCATTTTCATCATCTCCTAGTTCAAATAAAGTTTCACTTTATTACCGGTAACCTGGGCAGTAAATCTAGATGAAAAAGTAATAACACGTAGAGGAAATTGCCCGTAGAAGCCCGATTGGTTCAACTAACATTCAGAAGTAGTACACTTTTGAATAAAGTGTCACTTTATTGTATCAAAAAATAGATTATTTCGCATTTGGTCTACTGTTATGATGACTAGTGATAGGAGTGATCGGGAACACTCTATATAAAGGATATAGCTAATCAATTAGTTTTGTATTCTGTAAAGAAAATATGTTGACAAAAGTCTTTTTTTCTTTTAAAATTACTCTTGTTGCCTTGAGGTGATTATATTGAAATTTGCATTAGCTCAATTAAAGAAAAGTGCTTATAATGAACCATTCACTTTTGATGAAAAAGTAAATGTTTCTGAACTGGAGACAATGAATAACGATATTCGTCAAATTGAACCAGTTCGTGTTCATGGACAGTGTTTTTTTCAAGGAGACCAAATCATTTTTTCATTGGAGATTAGTGGAGAGATGATACTTCCTTGTGCGCGAACACTAGTAGATGTCCCGTATCCGTTTGATATTCATGCAGATGAAGTATTTACTACTGCACCATACGTTACTGAAGATGAAGCGGAAGAAGAAATACATCCGATTGATGGGGAAGTACTTGACTTAACCCCGCTTATAAAGGAAAATATTCTATTAGAGGTTCCGTATCGAGTATTTTCAGATGAAACAAATGACCAAATGAAGTCCCCTACAGAAGGGAAAGGTTGGGAGTTTATTTCAGAAGAAAAAAAAGAAAAGACGATAGATAAGCGTTTTAAGAAATTGGAATCATTGTTGAAAGATGACGAGAAGAAAGACTAACATCATTCTACTCGGTTTTCTTATCTTCTATGAAGGAGGTGTAAGTCATGGCAGTACCTAAAAGAAGAACTTCTAAAAAAGTTAAAAATCAACGTCGTACTCATAAAAAATTACACGTACCTGGCATGGTAGAATGTTCAAATTGTGGTGAATTAACAAAACCACATTATGTTTGTAAATCATGCGGACATTATGACGGGAAAGAAGTAGTAAGTAACTAATAAAGTATAATCATAGCTTACAAACAGATCACAAATTGTGATCTGTTTTTTATATAATCAACAGGTAGTTATGGAATCTATGGTTGTCTATTTTCACTCCAAGTTAGCTGGAACCTGTTATATAGGAAAGGATTTCACTAGATAAGCGCACCCTCTATTTTTACTTTTATTTGTACAATAATTAAAAAAACTGTTAAAAATACATAATACTTTATTCTATCACTCCTATTTTTTGCATACATTGATAGCAAATGTATAAGGAGGGATGTTATGAATGCAACTCGACAAGATGCATGGACTAAAGATGAGGATGTGTTGTTAGCAGAAACGGTCCTGCGCTATATACGAGATGGAAAAACACAATTAGAAGCTTTTAAAGAGGTAGCTAAAAAATTATCAAGAACTTCAGCTGCATGTGGATTTCGTTGGAATGCGACAATTCGTAAACAATATCAGGATGCAATTCAAACAGCGAAAGAGGAACGAAAGCTTGGCAATAGAAAGGATATATGGAGCTTTACTGAGCCTAAAATTCAAGAAAGAGATACGATAGAAACTGCGATTCTGCTATTAGAAAAGATGAGATCCAATTTTTCAACACAAAAAACAGAAGATATCAAGAATGATAAAGAATATGCGGAGCATTTAGAGAAGGAAAATGCGCATCTAAAAGAGAAACTTACGCGATATGAAAATGCTTGGGAAGAAATGGGTAAATTATGGAGTTGGGTAAAAACGGATTCACAGGATAAGTAATAAAAACAGATAACTCATTGCGCTTGATTTGTCTAGCGCATAAGTAGATAATTTAAAGCCTTTTTTATGTTTTATATAATGTAAACAAAAGCCAAATTCAGATAAAGTGAAACTTCAATCAGTGGGGGTTTTTGTTTATCCCGCACTTACCATATTGGTTTTACTTTATTGCTTGAAGTGGGGGTATTAATGCCAGTTATATGCGAGATAAAAAGACATGAATGCAATTTTACATTCATGTCTTTAGCTTCAATTTAATTTGAACTTTCTTGCTCTTTTACCCCTTCAGGCATCCATATTAAAGGATTTTCGCCTAAGTCTCTTTCCATTTCATAATGCGCTTTTTGGAATCCCATTTTTTCCCAAAAGCCGTGGGAGTTAATACGAGGATTCGTTTTAATAGGTAATTGATAACTTTTAGCGAAATTAACAAGTACTTTACCATACCCTTTTCCCTGATATTCAGGTAAAACTTCTAACTTCCAGAGTGTTAGATAGTCTTGAGGTGGTTCGAAATAAAAGTCGTATTTTTTCTTTACTTTATAAAGGCTCATTCTGGCGATTAAACTATCCCCAACATAAATCCCGTAGAATGGCGAGTCATTTTGATTTTCGATCATATTATTTTCTAGGTCTTCCAGCATTGATAATTCTTGATTGCCATATTCCTTGAAATGTTTAAATTTTTCAAGTGTTTTGTAATTGATCATGAGTTTTTCCACTTTCACGGATTCCATAAAAGTTCCCCCTCTATATCGTTGCTGTCATTTACTTTGTTACAATTATTTTGGATTTTCTATATATTTATTATAATATAAAAGGAACAATATGAAAATAAAAGAATTATTTAGCGTTTTTAACGATGAACAGTTCGGAGGAAATGGTAATAAATGATTAATGTACTTAGCTATTTCATTGCATTGTTAGTAACAGTTCCACTATTTGCTACTGGGATATTGTATTACATTGCTCGTTCTTCAGGTATACACCCCTTAAAGGCTTTACATGTTGCAGTTCATTGGACAACAATATTTTACATCCTATCTGTATGTGTAATAGGGTCAATTATTTTTAATTTCAATGTTATTGGCATTATAATTACATTTTTGCTTGTACTCATCACTACCATTATTGTTTTACAGTGGCGTATGCAAACGGAGGTTAATTTTGCGAGGGCTTTTAAAATTATGTTACGGATTTCATTTTTGATTTTCGGTTTTTTATATGCCTTACTTGTTTTACTAGGAGTTATTCAGCGAATTTTTTTCTAACTGTACCTTGCAAAACAGATCGCATGAAATTTACGCTCTTTTTATGTACAATACAAAAAGGACATTACATATAAAGGAGCATGGGATCTATGCGGATTGACCCGATCGTTTTGAAGAAACGGAATAAATTAATACAGGATTATAGAAATAACGACGAGCAAATTCAATCTTTTTTTGATTATGCTCCATTTGGCAGTTTTGATAAAAGATATGATGAACTAATGGAACGTTCTTTTCAACGAGAAAGTTTATGTGAGGTATTGCATGAATTGAACCAAGGCTGGAACGCTCCTCCATCTACATTGGAAAATATAGAACGGTTAGTAGCGGATGACAGTGTGGTTGTAATTGGGGGACAACAAGCAGGATTAATGACGGGTCCAATGTATACGATAAATAAGATTATTTCAATTATACAGTTTGCTAGGGAACAAGAAAAAATTCTCGGTGTTCCAGTTATTCCTATTTTTTGGATCGCCGGAGAAGACCATGATTTTGATGAAGTAAATCATATTTACCTTCCTCAACAACAGCATTTACAAAAATATAAGGTGCAACATAAGGTTTGGGACAAAATTTCATTATCTGATTTGCAGATTAATAAAGAGCAAAGTGCAATTTGGTTACAGCAGTTATTTAAAGATCTAAAAGAAACAAACTATACAAAAGAATTATATGAGCAAATGAAGCATTGCTTGAATGATTCTGCTAGCTATGTTGATTTTTTTGCACAAATAATTTTTGCCCTTTTTCCAAATGAAGGTGTCGTACTCATTGACTCGGGTGATGATCGCGTACGTGAACTGGAAAAAGAGTACTTTGTGCAAATGATTAAACAACAGCCCGAGATCAGTAAGGGTGTACATGCAACGATTAAGGAATTGAATGAATTAAATTATTCTCTATCTCTTGATGTGGAAGAATCGGATGGTCACTTGTTTTTTCACAGAAATGGAGAGCGAATTTTATTACGCCGTATGGAAAATGGTGACTGGCAAGGGAAACAAAATGAGGTAGTGCTTACTACTGACGAGCTAGTATACATTGCTAATCAAAACCCAAATCTATTAAGTAACAACGTAGTTACTCGTCCATTAATGCAAGAGTTTTTATTTCCTAGCTTGGCATTTATCGGAGGACCAGGAGAAATAGGTTATTGGGCTTCTTTAAAATCTGCCTTTCATTCGGTTCAGTTAAAGATGCCACCTGTCTTACCAAGGCTATCTTTAACGATTGTAGAACGTCATATAGAGAAAACAATGCACAAGTTTCAAATTTCAGCTGAAGACGCAATAAATCATGGCACTGTTCACCTTAAAGAACATTGGTTCGCTCAGAAGAATCAGCCAGCTATTGAAGAAATTGCTGAACAAGTAAAAAAAGATGTTGAAAGGGCGCATTTGCCTTTGAGGGAAGTTGCGATTGATATGCGAAGCGATTTAGGTGATTTAGCTAATAAGAATCTGCAATTTTTAAAAGCAGATGTATCCTTTTTGGAGAGTAAGTTAATAAATGCACTACGATCAAAACATGAGGAAGAATTAAAAGCATTTGATTTGATGAATATAGTATTACATCCAGAAAATGGTTTACAAGAGCGTGTTTGGAATGTATTACCTTGGATTAATAAGTATGGTTTAGGCTTTATAAGTGAATTAATGAATCATTCCTATCAATTTACAACTGATCATTATATTATTTATGTATAAAAAGGCAATTATTCTCCCACTAATTACCACCATCGTATAAAAAAGCTGTCATATATTGATATGACAGCTTTTTCCGTTGTTATTACCGTTAGCTTTTAGCTGTATAAACAGCTTTTTTTTTATGTTTTTTTAAATATGAGTGGTGAATAGTGGGGGAATGTGGTAATATTGGATATACAAAGGTGGGGTGGACTATATGTTCATGGGTGAATTCCAACATAACATTGATACTAAAGGAAGAATGATTGTTCCATCTAAGTTTCGTGAGGGGCTTGGGGAAAGCTTTGTTGTGACCCGTGGACTAGATAAATGTTTATTTGCTTATCCAATGGACGAATGGAAACTATTGGAGGAAAAGTTAAAAAAACTCCCACTTACTAAGAAGGACGCCAGAGCATTCACGCGATTTTTCTTTTCTGGTGCAATTGAATGCGAAGTTGATAAACAGGGAAGAATAAATATTCCGCAGAATTTACGCAGTTACGCTGCATTGGAAAAGGAATGTGTCGTGATTGGTGTTTCAAATCGCATTGAAATCTGGGCGAATGAGAATTGGGAAGAGTACGTGACAGACTCAGAAGAATCCTTTGCAGAAATTGCAGAGAACCTAATGGACTTCGATATCTAATCAACTAGAGAGGACATTTGACATCATGAAGGCGGCAAACGATAGAAATGGGTGTTTCAATGTTTGAACATTATAGTGTTTTAAGAACAGAGACAATTGAAGGAATGGAGATCAAGCCAACTGGTACGTATGTTGATTGTACAGTAGGGGGTGGAGGGCATTCTGAGCAAATTGCCTCAAGATTAAGCGAAAACGGATTACTAATAGCTTTTGATCAAGATTTAGATGCATTACAGGCTGCAAAAGAACGATTAGCGGAATATAAAGATCGAATATTATTTGTTCATTCTAATTTTAGCAGGCTAGAAGAAGCTCTAGAAGAGCATCAAATTGACCAAGTAGATGGGATTTTATTCGATTTAGGTGTATCTTCTCCTCAATTGGACAGGGGAGAAAGAGGCTTTAGCTATCAGCATGATGCAATACTTGATATGAGAATGGATCAAACAAAAGATCTGAACGCTTATGAGATCGTAAATAACTGGTCGTATAATGATTTGGTGAAAATTTTCTTTAAATATGGTGAAGAAAAATTCGCCAAACAAATTGCCAGAAAAATAGAAGCCTATCGGAAAACTAAAACGATAGACACGACACATGAATTAGTGGGAATTATTAAAGAAGGTATTCCTGCACCCGCTAGACGTAAAGGGGGACATCCTGCTAAAAGGATATTTCAAGCCTTACGAATTGCGGTAAATGATGAGTTAGGTGTGTTTAACGATGCCTTACATCAAGCTGCAAGAGTTGTAGGCATTAGTGGAAGAATTGCAGTAATTACCTTCCATTCATTAGAGGATAGACTTTGTAAACAAGCTTTTAAAAAATGGAGTACACCAAAGGCTACACCAAGAAACTTGCCTATTTTACCGGAAGCTAATGAAGCACCTTTTCGGCTAGTTAACCGAAAACCGATTATTGCTAATGAGCATGAGTTGGAGGTTAACCGAAGATCACGATCTGCTAAGCTGCGTATTATTGAAAAAATATCTGATTGGAAACCACATTTTAGGTATGAAGAAGGGTGGAGAAAATAATGAGTGTAAATCATGCTAGATCATGGGAACAAATTAGACCGCAGCAGACACCGAAGAAGGAGCAATCCATACCTGTTAAAGTGCAGAAGCAGGGTTGGATTACAAAAGGAGAAAAATTAATTTATTCCATAATTGGGGTATGTATAATTGTAGCAGGATTGTATATGGTTTCTTTTTCTTCATCAACGGATACGGTTAATCGAGAATTACAACAATTAGAAAGCAAAGTCAAGTTACAACAAGCTGTTAATGATCAACTTAGCTATGAGTTGAAAGAGTTGAGTAGGCCGGAAAGAATTATAAATATAGCTGAAAAGAATGGTCTAAAAATTCAAGATACCAAAGTGAAACAAGCTCAGAAAATGAATAATTAGAATCAAGGGGAACATGGTTATGAGGAAAAATAAAGCGACTCACTTCATGGCAGGCATTTTTATAATCCTTTTCGTAGGTGCATTTCTTACATTGTCAGGACGGTTTCTCTACATTCAAGCCACAAAGGAAATAAACGGAGTATCATTGGAGGAATGGGCAGATAAACAACGAACATCATCTTATACATTACCCGCAGAAAGAGGAAAAATATACGATAGTAATGGAATGACGCTGGCTTATGATCGACCTACATATAGATTATACGCCATTGTAGATGAATCCTATTCCGAAGATTTAGAGGAGCCAAAGCATGTAAAAGATCCGGAGAAAACTGCGGAATTGCTGGCTCCTTTATTAGATATGAAAGAAAGTGAAGTGCTTGAACAGTTAAATGCTGGCATCGAAAAAAATAAATTTCAGGTTGAGTTTGGAAATAACGGTAAAGAATTATCTCAGCAGAAAAAGGATGAAATTGCAGCTTTAGATTTGCCTGGAATTAATTTCAAGGAAGAAGCAATTCGCTATTATCCAAATGGAATGTTTGCTTCACAAATTATTGGGTTTGCAAGAGAAAAAGAAGTTAAGAAGAAAGACAAAACTGGTACGAAACAAGAAATCAAAGGTATAGCTGGCATTGAACATGAAATGAATGATTTATTAAGCGGTAAAGATGGGCGCATATCTTATCAGCGTGATCAATATAATAAAAAGCTCTTGCATCCAGAAGAAGTTGTTACTGAACCCGAGGATGGAGATGATGTTTATTTAACGATCGAACAGAAAATTCAAACCTTACTGGAGGATACACTTACACAGGCAGATGAAAAGTATGAGCCTGAGCGCATTTCTGCTGTTGTAATGAATCCTAAAACGGGTGAAATTGTGGCGATGGGTAATCGACCAAGCTATAATCCGAATGATCCAAAAGTAGAAAATTGGTTTAATGACGTTGTTTCTACACCGTTTGAACCGGGTTCAACGGTTAAAATGTTTACTTGGGCAGCAGCGATAGAAGAGAATGTATATAATGGTAGTGAACCTTATATGTCAGGTAGCTACCAACCCAATGAGCAAATAAAGCCTGTGCGTGACCATAATGGAGGTAACGGTTGGGGGAAAATCTCATTTGATAAGGGATTCCAACGATCATCCAATGTAGCAGCTTCTAAGCTTGTATGGGAAAAAATTGGTACCGACAAATATCTAGAATACTTAAAGGCCTTTCAATTTGATAAAAAAACGGAAATTGATTTACCCAATGAGGTAGCTGGTGAAATTTTATATAATTGGCCGCGTGAGAAGTTAAGTACTTCTTTCGGTCAAGGTAGTACGCTAACACCAATTCAACAAATGAAAGCTGCAACAGCTATTGCAAATGATGGAAAAATGCTACAGCCTTATGTGATCAAAAAAATTGTTGACGCTAATTCTGGAGAAATAATCGAAGAGAAGTCACCAAATGTAGTTGGCAAACCAATTTCTAAAGCGACAGCTGAACAAGTTTTAGAGCTTTTGAAATCTGTTGTAAATGGAGAAGATGGGACGGGTAAAAAGTATAAACTGGATGATTATACAGTTGGAGGTAAAACAGGGACAGCGCAGATTCCTAATCCTGAAGGAGGATATTTATCTGGTAAAGAAAATCATGTTTTTTCCTTCTTAGGCATGGCACCCATCGATGATCCGGAGTTAATGATGTATGTATCTGTTAAGCAGCCCAAGTTAGAGCCAACGGAATCAGGTTCGACACCAGTATCTTTTATTTTTAAAAATGTAATGGAGAATGGGCTTCACTATTTGAATATTAATCCTGATAAAGAGAAGACCAACAAGGTTAAACAAGTAAGCATCCCTACCTTAGTAGGAAAAGATGCTAGTAAAATGGAGAAAGAGCTTAAAAAGCATGGGTTGAAAGTTACGGTAGCTGGTCAAGGGGAAATTGTAGCTAGTAATGTCAGAGAAGGTGAAAAAGTGTTACCAAATGATCATGTTTTATTAATAACTGAAAAACCAAAGATGCCTAACATCGTGGGCTGGTCGCTACGTGATGCATTACAGTTAGCAAATCTATTGGAATTGAAAACAGAGACCTTTGGTAATGGCTATGTTGTTACTCAGAATATAAAGGAAGGTACACCTGTAAAGCCTAAAGACTATTTAGGTATTGAATTAGTACCTCCGAATCAAGAAAAGCAGGAAAACACTTCATCAGATCAAGAAGATACAGGGGAATAACACAAGTAATATAATTTTGTGGCGATGAGAAACAGTGTTCTAATCCAATTTTATTGTTCATATAGTGGATACAAGCATGTCTATAAAAAGGAGATGTAGTATGAAACGTGTATCTGCTGTGACGACAAAAAAACGGATAGTCGCTGTTTTTCTTATTGGTTTATTAATATTTACAGTTATTGATATTCGTTTAGGGTATGTGCAATTTGTAATAGGCGATAAATTAATGGGACAAGCCAATGAATTATGGACAAGGGATATTGAATTTGAACCTGAAAGAGGAAATATATTGGACAGTAATGGTGAAGTACTTGCTGAAAATGTAACGGCTCCATCCGTTGTAGTTGTACCGAGGCAAGTTGATAAGCCTGAGGAAACGGCAAAGAATTTGTCCAATATTCTAGACATTTCATATGATAAGGCTTATGAATATGTTACACGAAATGCATCGAGTGTGAACATACATCCAGATGGCAGGAAAATAGATGAAAAACAAGAAACCGCTATTCGAACATTGAATATGGATGGTGTCTATTTATCTAAAGATTCTAAGCGACATTATCCATACGGAGATGACCTTTCCCACGTGCTCGGATTTGCAGGCATTGATAATCAAGGATTAATGGGTCTTGAGTTATTTTATGATGATAAATTAAGTGGAGATAAAGGCAGTCTCTCCTTTTACTCAGATGCGAAAGGTAGACGTCTAGATAGATTAGCAGATGAATACAGCCCTCCCAAGGATGGACTAGACCTCAAAACAACTATTAACACAAAAGTACAAACTATTATGGAGCGTGAACTTGATCTAGCTGAGTCCAAATATCATCCAGATGGTGCAGTTGCGATTGCCGTAAATCCTAAAACTGGGGGAATTCTTGGTATGACGTCACGTCCAAACTTTCATCCCGAGAATTATCAAGAAGTAGACTCCGATGTGTTTGATCGAAATCTGCCGATCTGGAGTACGTATGAACCAGGTTCTACATTCAAAATTATTACATTAGCTGCTGCTCTTGAGGAAAAAGTCGTAGATTTAGAAAATGATCACTTTCACGATGATGGTGACATCTCTGTTGGAGGAACCGAATTACATTGTTGGAAGAGCGGTGGTCATGGGCATCAAAGTTATTTGGAAGTTGTCCAGAATTCTTGTAACCCTGGCTTTGTAAGCCTTGGTCAAATGTTAGGAAAGGAGAAGCTATTTTCATATATCAATAGTTTTGGATTCGGTAAAAAGACAGGAATTGACTTGCAGGGAGAAGGGAATGGAATTCTGTTTAAACCAGAAAATGTAGGACCAGTTGAATTGGCTACTACAGCTTTTGGACAAGGTGTATCTGTTACTCCAATTCAGCAAGTAATGGCGGTAGCAGCTGCAGTTAATGGTGGCTATTTATACGAACCATATATTGCAGAAGAGTGGATTGATCCTAAAACAAAAAAGACAACCGAAAAAGTGGAACCTACCATGAAAAAGAAAGTTATTTCCGAATCGACTTCCAAGGAGATACGTCACGCTTTAGAAAGTGTTGTTGCACAAGGAACAGGACGACCTGCATATGTTGATGGCTATCGAGTTGGCGGGAAAACAGGTACAGCACAAAAAGTTGGACCAGATGGTAGATATATGGAAAATAACTATGTGGTATCCTTTATTGGTTTTGCTCCAGCAGATGATCCTGAAATCGTTGTGTATGTAGCTGTTGATAATCCGAAAGATACGGTCCAGTTTGGTGGTGTGGTAGCAGCACCAATTGTTGGTACAATTATTGGTGATAGCCTAAGGGCAATGGAAGTCGAACCTCGTAAGGGTGGACTGGACAAAGAATATCAGTGGCCAGAAGAACCGAAAGTAGAAGTTCCTGACTTAGTGGGACTAGATAAAGAAGAATTAACGGAATACATGACAAACCTATCCATCGAAACTAGTGGAAAGGGTGATTATATTATTGATCAAGCACCTAGTCCTGGAACAAAAGTAGAGCAAGGATCAAAAATCCGCATTTATTTATCGGAAAATAATCGTTAAACAGGGATAAATTTGCTATAATGATTTAGGTGGAAAAAGAATAAAAGAGGGTGCTGTCACCCTCTTAAAAATTGTAATCTACGAGAATACATATGTGGGACATTATTTTAGATTGGGATGTTAAACATGAAATTAATTGATTTGTTAGGATGTATACCTTTTTATGAAACAAATGATGATATAGCTCATATAGAGGTAACTGGTATTGAAATGGATTCGCGAAAAGTAGAATCCGGTAATCTTTTTGTCTGCATCAAAGGCTTTACAGTTGATGGACATGACTACGTAGAGCAGGCGGTTCAAAATGGAGCCAGTGCCGTTATTGTCGATCAAGAAGTACATTCAAGCGTACCAATAATTAAAGTCGCTAATACAAGCAGAGCATTATCGATGCTTGGTGTGAAATATTATAATAACCCTACTGTTAAGCTACCTTTAATCGGTATCACTGGAACAAATGGTAAGACTACGGTGACGTATCTGCTTGAAACGATATTTAATGAATATAAGAAAAAGACAGGTGTTATTGGAACAATTCATATGAAAATAGGAAATGAAACATATCCGGTTGCCAATACGACTCCAGATGCGTTACTACTTCAGAAGTCGTTCAAAAAGATGCTAGATCAAGATGTAGACCAAGCAATTATGGAAGTTTCTTCGCATGCGCTTGTGCAGGGAAGGGTTTATGGTTGTGATTATGATATAGCGGTTTTTACAAATCTATCTCAGGATCACTTAGATTATCATAAAGATATTGATGACTATCTAAGAGCCAAGAGCCTCTTGTTTGCGCAGCTAGGCAATAGTTATAGCGGTGAAGATAAATATGCCGTAATTAATGAAGATGATGCGTCAAGTACACTATTAAAAGAAAGTACAGCTCAACATGTGATTACGTACGGAATCGAAAATTCTGCTCAAGTAATGGCAAGTAATATTAAACTTGGTGCAGCAGGTACAACTTTCCAATTAACGACACCTGTTGGAGAGTTAACAATCCAAAGCAAGCTTATTGGTATGTTTAATGTATATAATATGTTGGCGGCCAGTGCTGCAGCAATTGTGAGTGATATTCCGATTGCCCACATTAAAACGGCTTTAGAAAAAATGGAGGGTGTAAATGGTCGATTTGAACCTGTGAATGAAGGGCAATCCTTTGCAGTTATTGTTGACTATGCACATACACCGGATTCATTAGATAATGTTTTACAGACGGTGAAAGAATTTGCAGAAAATCGTGTGTTTGTAGTAGTAGGCTGTGGTGGTGATCGTGATCGTACGAAGCGGCCACTTATGGCGGAAATTGCATTAAAATATGCAGATCATGCTATTTTCACATCTGATAATCCGAGAACGGAGGATCCCCAAGAAATTTTGGATGATATGACAAATGGTTTGCATGCTAACGAAGATTATCAAGTTATCGTAGATCGAAGATTGGCAATACAGTATGCTGTAGAACATGCTAAAGCTGGTGATGTTATTCTAATAGCAGGTAAAGGGCATGAAACATATCAACAAATCGGCAATGTTAAATATGATTTTGATGATCGAGAAATAGCTCGCCAAGCTATTTTAGCTAAGGAGTAGAGATTATGTTTAGTTTAAATTGGCTTTCGGGATTTTTTCCAGACTTTACGGGGGATATCCACGGAAAATCAATAGAACATGTTCATACAGACAGTAGGCAGCAAAAGCCAAATTCCTTGTTTATTCCGATTATTGGGGAGAACTTTGATGGTCATGCTTATGTGGAACAGGCAATTCATAATGGAGCAATTGCTGTATTTTGGGATCAGGCGAAGGCTCTACCACAGCAGGTTCCCGATGACCTTCCGATTTTCTTTGTTGACAATACGATTACTGCCTTACAGGAAATGGCTTTTCATTATCGGAAAAAGATTGATCCAATCGTAGTAGGTATTACAGGTTCAAATGGTAAGACTTCTACGAAAGATATCGTGGCAGCTATGTTGAAAGCTGTATATCGAACACATTATACAGATGGAAATTATAATAACCATATCGGATTACCATTAACTATTTTATCTATGCCGATTGATACGGAAGCATTGGTTTTAGAAATGGGAATGAGCAACTTTGGAGAAATTGAACAATTATCCGAAATTGCAAGGCCAGATTATGCCATAATTACCAATATTGGCGAATCACATATTGAATATTTAGGTTCACGCGAAGGTATTGCCAAAGCTAAACTTGAGATCACTTCCGGACTAAAGTCAGATGGTTATTTAATTATCGATGGTGATGAGGAATTGCTTTATCATATGCATAAAAAAGCTAATGTTCGTACATGTGGATTTAATCATACGAACGATAAACGAATCATATCGGTCGAGTTAAAACATGCACAGACACTTTTTCAGCTAGGTAAAGATGAGGAATATAGCATACCTTTTTTAGGAGAGCATCATGCTAAAAATGCAACATTTGCAATAGCACTTGGAGAATTGTTAAATATTAGCGGCGCATTAATACAGCAATCATTTTTGCAAATGGAAAAGACAGGAATGCGATTTGAATGGCTAACAGGTAATAATGGTGTAGCCATTATTAATGATGCCTATAATGCTTCTGCGACATCGATGAAGGCTGCAATAAAAGTTGTAAAACAATTACATGATTTTAAGGATAAAGTACTAGTACTAGGTGATATACTAGAATTAGGAAATCATTCAGAAATGTTACATCGGTCTGTAGCTGAAGTTATATCAGAACCTGTGACAGAAGTTTTCACATTTGGCGAGGATGCTAAATACATTACTAAAGCAATGAAAGAAAAACATTCTCTAATTCCCTCAACGCATTTTAGGGATAAACAAGCGCTCATTGAGGCACTTCAACCTTATTTGAATAAAGACACTGTAATTTTGTTTAAAGCATCTAGAGGATTGAAATTTGAATTAATGATAAAAGAAGTTAGTTATTTACAATAGATGGACGGTTTCTAACAAGGAGGAGAAACAATGAATATATTCGTATTAGTCATAACGATTGCTATAGCATTTTTAATCACCGTCCTTATGTCTCCTATTATTATTCCATTTTTAAGACGATTAAAGTTTGGACAAAGCATAAGAGAAGAAGGGCCAAAATCACATAAAAAGAAGACAGGTACGCCTACAATGGGTGGATTAATGATTGTTCTAAGTGTTATAATCACATCAATAATTATGGCCTTGAAAACAAATTCAGATGGCATTGGCTATGAACTTTGGTTACTCATTTTTGTGTTAGTAGGGTACGGATTATTAGGATTCTTAGATGATTTTATTAAAGTCGCAATGAAGAGGAACCTTGGTTTGACTTCAAAACAAAAGATGTTTGGTCAGCTGATTATTGCACTTGTTGTATATTTTATATTGAGAGATCAAGGCTTTCCGACCTACATTTCAATTCCAGGTACATCTATTCAATGGGAATTGGGCTGGGGTTATGCACTTTTAATTATTTTTATGCTTGTTGGTGCTTCTAACGCCGTAAATCTTACAGATGGCTTGGATGGATTACTTGCAGGTACCGCTGCTATTGCATTTGGTGCATTCGGAATTCTAGCTTGGTATGGAATTCCACAAAATGAAGTCACTATTTTTTCATTAGCTGTAGTTGGTGCACTGCTTGGTTTCCTTGTATTTAATGCACATCCTGCTAAGGTATTTATGGGTGACACAGGCTCATTAGCGTTAGGTGGAGCCATCGCTGCTATTGCCATTTTAACTAAATTAGAGATTATTTTAGTTATTATCGGTGGAGTTTTTGTTATTGAAACGTTATCTGTCATTATTCAGGTTATATCTTTTAAAACAACTGGAAAAAGGGTGTTTAAAATGAGCCCACTACATCATCATTATGAATTATTAGGTTGGTCTGAATGGCGTGTCGTAACAACCTTCTGGTTAGTAGGCTTAATTTTTGCAGCTTTAGGTATATACATTGAGGTGGGCATAAATTGAGAAAGCTAAATGATTTTCCCTATTCACATGTACTTGTATTAGGTTTAGCTAAGAGTGGTACAGCTGCTGCTGAGGTATTAATGAAAAATGGGAAAAAGGTACGTATAAACGATAAAAAAGCAACTGCTTCAGATGAAGAGGTAATTCGATTAAGGGAGATGGGTGCAGAGATAATTGTTGGTTCCCATCCTCTTTCTGTGTTAAATGATATCGACATAATCGTAAAAAACCCAGGAATTTCCTATGAGAATCCAATTGTTGCCGAGGCTATAAAAAAAGAAATTCCAATTATTACTGAAATAGAAATAGCTGCGCAGTTAACAGATGCAACAATCATTGGTATCACAGGTTCAAATGGTAAAACAACGACAACCACGATGACTGCTCAAATGCTTACACAGAGTGACCAACCTGTTAAGATAGCTGGAAATATTGGAATAGTTGCAACTGAAGTAGCACAAACAATAGATAATAACGAGAATTTAGTTTTAGAACTATCTTCTTTTCAGTTAATGGGGATAGATAAATTCAAGCCTAGGATTGCAGTTTTATTAAATATTTTCGAGGCGCATTTAGATTATCATAAAACACTTGATAATTATAAACAGGCAAAATTTAATATCTTTAAGAATCAAACGGAAGAAGATTTTCTCGTCTATAATGCCAACGATCGTAGCTTGATTGATGCAGTAGAAAACAGCAAAGCTCATAAAGTTCCTTTTTCTGTTAAGGAGCGTTTAGAAGATGGTGCTTGGATGGATGAAACATCGATTTATTTTAGAGATGAAAAGATTATGGATCGATCAAATATCGCCTTAATGGGAGAGCATAATTATGAGAACATACTTGCCTCAATAGCTGCTGCTAAGCTTAGCGGTGCTACGAATCACGGGATTCAAACTGCCCTATCTGCTTTTACAGGGGTAAAGCACCGTTTACAATTTGTCGGAAAACATCTTGGTAGGATGTTTTATAATGATTCAAAGGCAACGAATATTCTGGCAACACAAAAGGCGTTATCAGCTTTTGAAAAACCGGTAATCTTGTTGGCTGGTGGGTTAGATCGAGGGAATGAATTTAGTGAACTAATCCCTTACTTAGAACATGTTAAAGCGATGGTGTTATTTGGAGAAACTGCAGAAAAATTGAAGGCAGTTGGCGAACATGCAGGCGTTCCCCAGATAAAATTAACAGATAATGTGGAAACAGCGGTACAAACTGCTTTTGATTTTTCAGAAGAAGGTGACACCATTCTGCTTTCTCCAGCTTGTGCAAGTTGGGACCAATATGCGACGTTTGAAGAAAGAGGAGACATGTTTATACAAGCCGTGCATACGATAGTATAGGGGCTTGTTTAAAGAACTTGTTCAAGAAGTATGTCTCACCTTCTTTTTGAACCGAGTAGAAAAAACATCGTGAAGTAAATAGCTTTAAACAACACCCCGATTTCAATCTAAAGAGGGGTGTTATTTTTGTTCCAGAATAAAGCGAGATCACATACTTCACCCGATTATATCTTATTGGGCGTTATCATAAGTTTGTTACTTATTGGAGTCATTATGGTCTACAGCTCCTCCTATGTTTGGGCAGAATATAAATTTGGTGATGCGTGGTATTATGTAAAAAGACAAGTATTATTTGCTGGCGTCGGCGTAGCAGCAATGCTTTTTGTGATGAAAATTCCCTATAGTACGTGGAAAAAATACGCGAGAGTGATTTTGTTAGCTTGCTTCATACTTTTATTTTTAGTATTAATACCAGGAATTGGAATGGTACGTGGAGGAGCACAAAGCTGGATTGGAATAGGGGCATTCAGTATTCAACCATCGGAATTTATGAAGTTAGGTTTAATTATTTTTCTATCTGCATTTTTAGCAACGAAGCAGAAGTATATTACCTCATTGAAGCAAGGTTTTCTTCCATCCATTATGCTGATATTTACTGCGTTTGGCTTAATTATGCTTCAACCAGATTTAGGTACTGGTATGGTATTAGTATTAACGTGTATGATTTTAGTATTTGCTGCTGGTGCTAGACTATCACATTTTTTTGGACTAGCTCTACTTGGGCTGATAGGCTTTGTAGGTCTGATTGCATCTGCGCCGTATCGTATTAGTAGAATTACTGCATTCTTAAATCCGTGGGAAGACCCACTTGGCGATGGATTCCAAATTATACAATCACTATATGCAATTGGTCCAGGAGGTTTAATGGGGTTAGGATTTGGGAATAGTCTACAGAAGTATTTTTATTTACCTGAACCACAAACTGATTTTATCTTTGCTATTTTAGGAGAAGAGCTTGGCTTTATTGGAGGTACTATCGTTTTATTGCTGTTTCTACTCTTACTATGGCGTGGGATAAAAGTATCCCTGGAGGCACCTGATCTATTCTCTCGTTTCTTAGCACTTGGGATAGTTTCCATGCTTGCGATTCAAGCAATGATAAATATTAGTGTCGTTATTGGTTTAATTCCTGTAACTGGAATTACCTTGCCTTTTTTAAGCTATGGAGGATCATCATTAACATTAATACTATGTTCTGTAGGTATTTTGCTAAATATTAGTAGATATACGAAAATCTAAAATTACTTACTATAAAACCATAGTTTGCAGAGATATTGCAAAGAGCTTAAAAACTTTATTTTCCATCTATGTACACTACAACTTTAAAGGGATAATGTGATATACTTTAAATTAACATAAGGAAATGGTATTTATTTGCCATTTCTATTGTTAATTTATGATAAAGGAAGAAATGGAGATGGCAAAAAAGAAAGTTGTTTCAATAGAAGATAGGATACCGAAATTGAAGCAGGCTAGGAAAAAAAAGGCAAATCGACGGTTAATATTTTATCTTTCTATTTTTTTCTTATTAATTTCTATTATCGTCTATCTGCAATCTTCATTAAGTCATATCCGATATATCGAGGTAGAAGGAAATACCTTTTTATCGGATAAAGAAGTAATAAGCATAAGTAATTTAGCGGAAGATATGAATATATGGACAATTGATAAATCAGCGAGTGTGAAAGCAGTAGAGAATAATCCGATTATTTCATCCGCAAGTGTAGATAGAAAATTACCGTGGACAATCACTATTCAAGTGGAAGAATATGAGCGTGTTGGTTATGTACAAAAGGAAACAAAATATTATCCAATTCTAGGGAACGGTACTGTGCTCAATAGTTTGGAACAGCATACCTTTACTGGAGATGCTCCATTAATATCCAATTTTACCGAAAAAGAATATATACATAGGATGACAGCAGAACTAGAAGAACTTCCCAAAAGTATATTGAAGTTAATTTCTGAGATTCATTGGGCTCCAACGGATGATAATAAAAACAAAATTCGCCTATATATGAATGATGGATTAACGGTTGATGCAACGATTCGGGATTTTGCAGCTAGAATGGAAGTATACCCATCTATTGTTGCTCAATTGGATGCAGACAGTGAAGGAATTGTTCATATTGGAGTAGGAGCCTATTTTGAGTCTTTTAATGAAAAAGAAGAGAGCCAGCAAGATGAAACCACTGAATCTGAAGAATCAGTAGAAGATACTATAAATCAGGAGGCAACATCTGAAAATCGTGAGTAAAAGAATTTAATTTCTTATGAAAGTCATAATTCCAGCTCTCTTTACGAAATAGTTTAATATAAGAGGTATGGTTTCTTTTTCCTAAATAATTAATGATCACATTGTATTAATTGTAAAATCTGCTTAATTTTTTTAAAAAAATTACCGAAAAATAAAAGGAATCCTATATTTTATGTGGAATAACCTATATATATTTTATTTTTAGGAAATGTTTTAAACTATTACATTATTAGGATAATTACAGAATTTGGTATAAGAAGTTTGCTTAGTTGTGCAGCTTCTGAACTGGGGGGTGCCTTACTTGAACAACAGTGAAGTATTAGTAAGTCTTGATATAGGTACATCAAAAATCAAAGTTATAATAGGTGAGGTTTTAAACGATTCATTAAACATCATTGGAGTTGGTTCTGCTAAATCAAATGGCATGAAGAAAGGTGCTATTATAGACATTGATCAGACAGTCCAGTCCATTAGAAATGCTGTTGAACAAGCAGAACGTATGGTAGGCATGCAAATTGATAGTGTTGTAGTCGGCGTGAATGGAAATCACATTCAATTACAACCTTGTCACGGAGTAGTAGCGGTTCAAAGTGAAAACCGTGAGATAAGTGATGATGATATTACGAGAGTGATTGATGGAGCCCAAGTTATGTCCATTCCTCCAGAACGTGAGATTATCGATGTCATACCTAAACAATTTATTGTTGATGGGTTAGACGAGATTAATGATCCACGAGGAATGATTGGCGTACGATTAGAAATGGAAGGTACGATTATCACTTGCTCTAAGACGGTTTTACATAACATCTTAAAATGTGTGGAGCGAGCAAATCTCCAGGTTGCTGATATTTGTCTTCAACCACTTGCAGCTGGTACGACCGCCTTATCAAAGGATGAAAAGAACATGGGTGTCGCATTGATTGATGTTGGTGGTGGTTGCTCAACTGTATCTATTTTTGAAGGTGATCATCTTGTCTCAACAAGTGTCGTTCAATTGGGCGGTGACAATATTACAAAGGATCTGTCGATTGGGTTACGAACGTCTACAGAGGAGGCTGAAGATGTTAAACTAAATTATGGACATGCCTTTTATGATCATGCTTTAGAGGAAGAAGTATTCGATGTTTCCATAATAGGAAGTAATACAAAGCAAACGTATAATCAATTGGAAATCTCAGATATGATAGAAGCTAGAATGGAAGAAATTTTTGCGTTTGCTGAAAGAGAAATTAGAAAGATGGGCTATCATAGATTACCTGGTGGATATGTACTGACTGGAGGTACGATGGCTATGCCGGGTGTTCTGGAGCTTGCGGAGGATATATATCAATCCAATATTCGTATAGCGATTCCAGATTATATAGGTGTCAGAGAACCACAGTTTACTGCGGGGGTTGGAATCTTGCAATTTGCCTACCGTAATGCGAAAATACAAGGAAAAGAATTGTTTCCATCTGTTATCGAACAGAAACAAGAAATACAACCAAAGCGAGTAAAAAAACAGTCAAAATCAAATGAAGCAAAAGAAAATAATAAAAAAGAATCTGGAATAGCTAATTTGTTTAAGTATTTTTTTGATTAGACAATTATTTCCATCGACTTAAAAAGCAGTATTTTTTACTGTATACTTTAAGGTGACCTCTAATTAATTAGCTTCTAGAAACGCTTGTAATTTTGCATATTAGGAGGAACGAGATATGTTGGAGTTTGATACAAACATGGAAGAATTAGCCACAATAAAAGTAATTGGAGTTGGCGGTGGCGGTAATAATGCTGTTAACCGTATGATCGAACACGGCGTTGAAGGTGTAGAGTTTATCGCTGTAAATACAGATGCTCAAGCTTTAAATCTATCAAAAGCAGAATTGAAAATACAAATTGGTGGAAAATTAACTAGAGGATTAGGTGCTGGAGCTAATCCTGAAGTAGGCAAAAAAGCCGCAGAAGAAAGTAAAGAACAGCTTGAGGAAGTACTGCAAGGAGCAGATATGATATTTGTAACTGCTGGAATGGGTGGAGGTACTGGTACTGGTGCTGCTCCAGTTATTGCACAGATCGCAAAAGATCTTGGTGCCCTTACAGTAGGAGTAGTAACGCGTCCATTCTCTTTTGAAGGCCGAAGAAGATCCACGCAAGCAATTTCTGGAATTGAGTCATTAAAAGGTAGTGTGGATACATTAATTGTTATACCAAATGATCGTCTTCTAGAGATAGTAGATAAAAATACACCAATGTTAGAAGCTTTCCGCGAAGCTGATAATGTATTGCGTCAGGGTGTACAAGGCATTTCAGATTTAATTGCAAAACCAGGGCTAATCAATGTAGACTTTGCCGATGTTAAAACCATTATGTTTGATAAGGGCTCTGCCCTAATGGGGATTGGTGTAGCTACTGGTGAAACAAGGGCTACTGAGGCTGCTAAAAAAGCAATCTCTTCACCACTATTAGAAACCTCAATAGATGGCGCGCACGGCATCTTGATGAATATAACTGGGGGTACTAACTTAAGTCTGTATGAAGTTCAAGAAGCTGCTGATTTAGTTACTTCTGCTGCCGATAATGAAGTCAATGTAATCTTTGGATCGGTTATTAATGAAAACTTAAAAGATGAAATTGTTGTCACGGTTATAGCGACAGGCTTTGATGAATCTACTAAGAAAATGGAGCAGCAACCAAAACAGCATCGACCGGTAATTAATCATCATCAGCATGCTGCTACTAGAGTAAATGAAGAACCACCTAGTAGAGAAAGAGAGAGTGAACCTGTTCAACAGCAAAGACCAAGACAAGAGGAAGATGGTTTAGATATTCCAACTTTCTTAAGAAATCGAAACCGTAATCGAAATCGTTAATGATAAAAAGAAGGCAATGCTACTATTACGTGCATTGGCCTTTTTTATTGTCAAAGAAATTATAAAATTAGTCCATGTGGATACATAGGAGCGTGTTGAGCCGCGTCGAGCGTAAACGCCCTACGATAAGTCATCATCAGTTCGCAAGTTCACCGTTATTCCTTTATCTCTGTTGATTCGCTCTAGTCGCTACGTTTCTAATCGAGCGATTGCGCTTTTATTCTTTGTCAATTTGTTCATTATAAGGAAAAGAACCATCCTATGAATGAATTTAGAACATGAGTAACAATTGGACTGGCACTGGTACTTTATTACTATAAATTCTGTTTTCCAGTTCCTCTCTCGATTTTCTTCACTATTACACCCACCACACAAAAATTGGCCAAATTATCAAGTTTAAGCATTATGTATATCCTCTTTTCTTTTAAATTGGATCAACCAATTTCATGCATAGGTCATTTAAGTCCAATTTTTAACTTGGCTATAATTACCGACAAACATTCCAACAACTCGTTAAAATTAGTCATACGAACCATACAGGAAATGACAGACTTTTCCTTTTCTCTTCGATATACTTTAATCATTATGAAGTTAATAATTTAAAATCTTTCATATGACAGAATACGTGAAAGGAAGGAAAGGTGTGACTATTTATCTGGATGCTGTTTGGGCATTAAATTTTTTATTAGATATCATGCTTTTAATGCTCACACAAGCTTTAGCAAGAGATAGTACACGGATTATCCGCATAGTAATTGGGGGATTTGTTGCATCTTTACTCGTTCCTATCTCTCTCTATTTTCCTGATACTTTTTTTACCAGTGTAATAGGAAAACTCTTGTTCTCGTGCTTCATTATCTTAACTACATTTGGTTATCATAATTTTTACCGTTGGATAAAATTATTGCTGCTATTTTATTTTATTACCTTCTCTATTGGAGGTGGATTAATAGGTATTCACTATTTATTTCAGCGTCCATTTGGTTTAGACAGCAATGGATTTCTGACCTTTAACAGCGGCTTTGGAGATCCAGTAAGCTGGCTATTTGTTGTAATCGGGTTTCCATTGGTTTGGGTATTTACAAAATCCCGTATGGACAAGCATGCTGCAGAAAAAATACGCTATGATCAATTGTGCCCAGTAACTATACAAATTAAGGGAAAGAGCTATTCTACTACAGGGTACATTGATAGTGGTAATCAATTAATCGATCCGCTTACAAAAAAACCGGTAATCTTATGCGACGAACTTTTCTTGAAGAATTGGTTTACGGAAGAAGAATGGAAACGAGTTCGTAAGTGCAGTGAATCACTAGATTTGGATAGTTTGCCAACGGAGTGGGAGAAATATTTGCAGTTAGTACCTTATCAAGGTGTTCAAGGTAATAGTACATTTCTCTTTACGATTCGACCAGATACATTAGTTATCTATTATGGTGAACAAAAGATTGTAACGAGTAAAGTATTGGTAGGGCTTCAGTTTTCCAATCTAACAAAAGATGAAAGCTATCATTGTTTATTACATCCACAAATTATAAAATTAGCGACAATTCATTCTGCATAAAGGAGAGATTGCTTTGAGATCAACAAAATTACGCCTTCGTTTATGGTGGTACAAAATTTTAATTAAATTAGGACTCAAATCAGATGAAATATATTATATTGGTGGGAGTGAAGCTTTACCACCACCACTTTCTAAGCAAGAAGAACAGGAATTATTAGTCTTACTTCCAAAGGGAGATAAATCCGCCAGAGCCATTTTAATCGAACGAAATTTACGATTGGTTGTTTATATTGCTCGTAAATTTGAAAACACAGGAATAAATATTGAAGATTTAATTAGTATTGGAACAATCGGACTTATTAAAGCGGTGAATACCTTTAATCCTGAGAAAAAAATTAAACTTGCCACATATGCATCTCGTTGTATAGAAAATGAAATTTTAATGTATTTAAGAAGAAATAATAAGCTTAAATCAGAGGTATCCTTTGATGAACCGCTAAATATCGATTGGGATGGAAATGAGTTACTACTCTCTGATGTTTTAGGAACAGATGAAGATATAATTACAAGAAATCTAGAGTCCAGCGTTGATAAAAGCTTATTGAAGAATGCTCTGTCACAGTTAAATGCCCGTGAAAAACAAATCATGGAGCTGAGATTTGGTTTAATTGGAGAAGAAGAAAAAACACAAAAGGATGTAGCGGATATGTTAGGTATTTCTCAGTCATATATTTCCCGATTAGAGAAAAAAATTATTCGCCGATTAAAAAAAGAATTTAATAAAATGGTCTAGCCTTGTCGCTGTAAGTAAAGAAGGTTTTTATGAGTATTTCTTCATGCTAGTGTCTGCATAAAAATCTTCTCAGTCGGAGATACTGTCCATGAACAGCATCACCAACTGGGAGGGTTGAACGCAGATGACAAGACATAAGGTTGAAATATGTGGTGTTGATACATCGAAGCTACCTGTACTAAAGAATGAAGAAATGCGAGAATTATTTAAGAGAATGCAACAAGGAGATGGAGACTTATCTGCACGGGAGGAGCTGGTTAACGGAAATCTGCGACTTGTCTTAAGTGTTATTCAACGATTTAATAATCGTGGAGAATACGTTGATGACTTGTTTCAGGTTGGCTGCATCGGATTAATGAAATCCATAGATAATTTTGATTTATCCCATAATGTGAGGTTTTCTACCTATGCTGTTCCTATGATCATTGGGGAAATCAGAAGATACTTGCGAGATAATAATCCAATTAGAGTTTCTAGATCATTACGCGATATTGCTTATAAAGCACTACAAGTAAGAGAAAAATTAATCAACAAAACATCAAAGGAACCAACCCCAATGGAAATTGCAGAAGAAATGGGTATTCCCCATTCAGATATTGTTTTTGCATTGGATGCTATACAGGATCCGGTTTCCTTATTCGAACCAATTTACAATGATGGCGGTGATCCGATCTATGTAATGGATCAAATAAGTGATGATAAGGATAAGGATTCTACCTGGCTTGATAAATTATCTTTAAAAGAGGGGATGCATCAATTAAACGATCGTGAAAAAATGATACTAAACAAACGATTCTTCCAAGGAAAAACACAGATGGAAGTTGCAGATGAAATTGGAATTTCCCAGGCGCAGGTTTCTCGTTTGGAAAAAGCAGCGATTAAACAAATGAATAAACAGATGTTTGAATAAATGAAAGGCTATTAAGATAGTCAAGGGAAGATTACGGATCTGTTCCCTCAGAGTGTAGAAACGCTATAGGTGTTTCTACACTTTCAGCTTGTAGAGAATGTCTACAAGCTTTTTTATTCTGGTAATTTAAGGAAATTATAAGTGTTAGCCAATCTGGATAAATATGGGCGTGTTGAGCCGCTTCCAGCTTCAGTGCCCAGGGAACGATGCGACTTCATGAATCACCCTAATCTAAGTCATCATCGGCTCACAAGCTCACAGTGATTCCTTTATCTCCGTTGACTCGCTCTAGTCGCTACGAACCTGTTTGAAGTAAACAACGAATCTCCTGCAAATTTTGACGAGTTCGTGTCATAAGTATCTATAACTTCCAACGCAAGCATTCTTGTATAACTAATCGCAAAGATATCTTGTAAATTTATTGTTCCATGAAAGATCACAAAAGTTATGCATATATATAGAGTAAGGGTGAGGTGAATAAAAGTGATAAAATTATCTGAACTACAAATTAAAGAAGTAATCATTATTGACAATGGTCGAAAACTGGGACATATCAATGACTTAGAAATTGATACAACAAATGGTAGAATTCTTGCAATTGTAATCATTCCGAGGGATAAGAAAAGTGGATTATTTGGTAAGGCAGAAGAACTTGTTATCCATTGGAATCAAATTGTTCGAATTGGATCGGATGTTATCCTCGTAAAAGATGTCGAAAAGCCGAAATTATATAATGAACCATTTATTCAGGAAAGAAAATAAAAAACAGCAGATTTTGTGGTAAAATGAAACAAGCAGTGAACGTGGGAGGTAGTTAGATTGTCAGAGCCCTTTATCAAGCACAATGATTCCATATTACATATCGAAAAATGGCAAAAACGAAATGAAAAATTAAAAGTTGGATTTACCACAAAACATGGTGGAGTAAGTAGGCAACCATACGCATCCTTAAATGGTGGGTTACATGTTAATGATAGTACAGAAAATGTAATAAGAAATAGAGAAATAATTGCTAATCATGTAAGGATTCCATTAAATAATTGGGTTAGTGGAGAGCAAATCCATCAAACACGCATACATGCTGTCACTGAAAATGACAAAGGTAAAGGTGCAACCGAATATGATACGGCAATTAAAGATACAGACGGATTAATTACAAATACTTCAGGGATTTTATGTACTGGATTTTTTGCAGATTGTGTTCCATTATTTTTCTTCGACCCAATTACTTCTTATATTGGTATTGCACACGCAGGGTGGAAAGGTACTGTTAGTGGGATAGCTGATGATATGGTCAATACCCTAGCCAATCATGGGGTAAATGTGAGCGACTTGTTAGTGGCTATCGGCCCTTGCATAACAAAGCAGTTTTACGAAGTAGAGCAAAAGGTTATCGATAGGATTCCATTATCACATAGACAAAGTTCAGTTCTACCAACTGGTATAAATCGATATTTACTTGATTTAAAACAATTAAATATAGATATTCTTTTACAAGCTGGGGTATTACGTAATAATATAGATGTAACAAATTATTGCACGTTTCGAGAGAATGACTTATTTTTCTCACACCGCAGAGATCATGGGAGAACTGGTAGAATGTTAGGCTTTATTGGCTTTTCATCATGATTATACGAGGGAGGAGAATTGGAAATAATGGATGTAGCACAAAATTTAACAGCAATACAGCAAAAAATAAGACAAGCATGTTTGAAGCGTAATCGAAATCTGGAGGACATCACCATAATTGGTGTGACGAAATATGTTACAATAGAGCGAACAGAGGAAACGATACTAGCTGGCATCACGAATATCGGTGAAAATCGACTTGAGGGCTTCCAAGAGAAGTATAATCTTTTAAAAGACAAAGGGACCTGGCACTTTATTGGTACACTGCAATCTAGGAAAGTAAAAGAAATTATTAATCAAGTTGATTTTTTGCATTCGCTGGATAGATTATCGTTAGCGAAAGAAATAAATAAACGTGCAACTGATCCAGTGAACTGCTTTATTCAAGTAAATGTAAGCGGCGAAGAATCGAAACATGGTATTGATCCAGACCAAGTTATTCCATTTATAGAGGACTTAGCAAACTATCCTAACGTGTATGTAGTTGGTTTGATGACAATGGCTCCTCACATTGATGATAAAGAAAAACTACGAATGATTTTCCGTAGATTAGCTGATATAAGGTCAAACGTACAACGTGAAAATTATACGCATGCGCCTTGTCAGTATCTTTCTATGGGCATGAGTAATGATTATGAAATAGCAATTGAAGAGGGTGCAACACATATCCGAATTGGTACAAAATTAGTAGGGTGAGGTGACAAAATGAGCTTAAAGAACAAAATTAAAAACTATTTCACAATGGAAGATGAGTATGAATATGAATATGTTGATGTTGATGAACTAGAAAATGATCCTAGACCACAACCGAAAGATAAAAATCAAAATGTCGTTAATCTTACTAGTATGCAAAATCCAACTTCTAAAGTTGTACTATGTGAACCTAGGACATACAATGAAGCCCAGGAAATAGCCGACAATATCGTTAATCGCCGAGCAGTCGTTATTAATCTACAACGCGTGGACAATCATCAGGCGAAACGCATCGTCGACTTTTTAAGTGGAACAGTATATGCTGTAAATGGCGATATACAAAAGCTGGGTGCACAAACATTCCTCTGTACACCTGATAATGTCAATGTGTCTGGTACGATTACAGACGCTTTTATGGAAGATGAATATGAAAAAGGATGGTAGTAAATAAATGTTTGGACTTTATCGATTATTAGATACTGCTTTTGTTATATACAGTTATGCGTTAATTATATATATTTTTATGTCGTGGTTTCCAGGTGCAAGGGAATCTTCATTCGGACAAATATTAGCAAAAGTATGTGAACCGTATTTAGAGCAATTTCGTAAGTTTATTCCTCCGATCGGCATGATCGACCTATCACCAATCGTCGCCATTTTTGTCTTGTATTTAGCAAGAATGGGGTTATTACAATTCTTCCAGATGTTTGTTTTTTAAAGGGTTAAACAATGGAGATCTACCAGCATTTTAGGAAAGATGAGGAGCCCTTTATTGATCAGGTCATGTCATGGAAGGAACAAGTGGAGCGATCCTTTCAGCAACGGTTAACAGATTTTCTTGACCCTCGTGAACAGCAGATCATGGACATGCTTATTGGTTCCAAAGGCGATGAAGTAAAACTAGCCTATCATGGAGGAAATCCATATGTGGAGCGGAAACGGGTAGTAATTGCCCCCTTTTATGACACAATACAAGCTGATGATTTTCAATTAACATTATTACAAGCTAGTTATCAATCTAAATTTGTAAATGTGACACACAGCGACATAATGGGCGCATTTCTATCTTTAGGTATTAAACGAAAAAAGCTTGGAGATATTTACGTGGACAATGGCCTGATCCAAATCGTCGTTGCAGATGAAATAGCTTCATATGTGAAGACTAATTTATTATCCATCAAAACAACAAAAATAACGTTGGAAGAAATGCCGTTATCAGAATTTAAACGGAAACAAATGAACTGGGAGGAATCAGATTGCACCGTCTCCTCCTTACGACTTGATACACTTGTTAAAGAAATCTACCGGATTTCAAGAAAAGATGCGGTATCTTACATTAATAAGTCACATGTCAAGGTGAATTTTAAAGTCATCGAAGATGTAAAGTTTCTCTTACAGGAAGGTGATCTATTATCACTAAGAGGTAAGGGAAGGAGTAAAGTGGTACAAATTAGGGGGAAAACAAAAAAAGATAAAATTAAGGTAACTACTGCAATCTTGAAATAATTTTGTTAAATATGCAGGAATTAGCTACCTTTTGTCGAATAAAAGTGTAAGATGGGGATAGTACGTTTTGTGAAACAACTTTAATAGGAGGTGGCTGTTGTGCCATTATCACCATTGGATATTCATAATAAAGAATTCACTAGAAGTTTTCGCGGATATGATGAAGATGAGGTAAACGAATTTCTTGATCAGGTAATTAAAGATTATGAAATGGTTATACGTGAGAAAAAGGATTTAAAGGAGCAAGTAGATCACTTAAATGAGAAGCTTGGTCACTTTACGAATATCGAAGAAACCCTAAATAAATCAATTCTTATTGCGCAGGAAACTGCCGAAGAGCTAAAAGGCAATGCTACAAAAGAATCCAAATTAATAATTAAAGAGGCAGAAAAAAATGCTGACCGCATTATTAACGAAGCTCTAAGCAAGTCTCGTCGTATTTCAATGGATGTAGAAGAGTTAAAAAAACAGGCCAAAGTCTTTCGTACACGTTTAAAAATGTTGGTTGAAGCTCAGTTGGACATGATAGGTACTGATGATTGGGAACAGTTATTTGATGCGGAAATAGGTGAAGACCTAGAATTAGCAGAGAATGAATCATAAGCCTTGACGCTAGTCGCTATTTTACATATAATTCTTACACAGAGGTCTATGAATCATTAGTTGAATAAATTAAGCAAGGATAGAGCTAGTATAAAGGTGAGTTACTGAATAGCGAGTTGGGGTATGGTGGGAGCCCAACACAGTAATACTTTTAGAAAATCACTCTTGAGCTTTCATTATGAAATGAATTAGTAATGAACGGGATCATTCACGTTACGAATTTCGAGTGAATTTGACAGTTAGTCAAATTTATAAGGGTGGTACCGCGAGTCTTCTCGTCCCTTTTGGGATAGAGGGGATTTTTTAATTTAGAAGGAGGAGCATAAATGGACTATAAAGAAACATTATTAATGCCAAAAACTGCATTTCCGATGCGTGGAAACTTACCAAATAAAGAGCCTATTCGCCAGTCAGAATGGGAGGAAAAGGACCTATATAAAAAGAGCTTAGAAAGAACAAAGGGGAAACCATTATTTATTCTTCATGATGGCCCTCCATATGCAAACGGAGATTTGCATATTGGTCACGCATTAAATAAAATTTTAAAGGATTTTATTACTCGTTATAAATCGATGACAGGATATCATGTACCATATGTTCCAGGATGGGATACACATGGTTTACCAATTGAAACAGCACTGACAAAAAATAAGAAAGTGAAACGTAAAGAATTAAGTATTGCTGAATTTCGAAAACTTTGTGCTGAATACGCACTTGGACAAGTAGATAACCAGCGGGAGCAATTTAAAAAGCTAGGTGTACGTGCCGATTGGGACAATCCATATATTACGTTGACAAAGGATTATGAGGCCGCGCAAATAAAAGTATTTGGAGAAATGGCGAAGAAAGGCTATATATATAAAGGATTAAAGCCAGTGTATTGGTCTCCTTCTTCAGAATCCGCTTTGGCCGAAGCCGAAATTGAATACCATGATAAACGATCTCCTTCCATCTACGTTTCATTTGAAGTAACGGATGGTAGAGGCTTATTGGAATCTGACGTCAAATTTATTATCTGGACGACAACACCTTGGACGATCCCAGCTAATCTTGGAATAAGTATCCACCCTGAATTAGAATATGCTGTAGTTGCAGTAAATGATGATAAGTTTGTCATTGCTCACGCTCTTTTAGAAGCAGTGACAGAGGCGTTAGAATGGAACAATCCAGAAGTAATTCAAACCTTTAAAGGAGAAGAAGCGGATAAGGTTGTCGCTAAACACCCTTTCTATGATCGTGAATCATTAGTAATGCTTGGAGAACATGTAACAACAGAAGCTGGTACAGGTTGTGTTCATACAGCACCTGGACATGGTGAAGATGACTTTTACGTAGCTAGAAGTTACGGTATGGATGCACTTTGCCCAGTAGATGAAAAAGGTGTATTTACCGATGAAGCTCCTGGCTTTGAAGGTCTGTTTTATGATAAAGCAAATAAAGTAATTACAGAAAAATTAGACGAAGCCGGTGCATTGTTAAAGCTCGCATTTATAACGCATTCCTATCCACATGATTGGCGTACGAAGAAACCAACGATATTCCGTGCAACGTCACAGTGGTTTGCTTCGATTAAGGACTTTCGTCATACGATATTAGATGAAATCAAAGCTATCAATTGGTATCCACAATGGGGAGAAACAAGATTATATAATATGGTGCGAGATAGGGAAGATTGGTGTATTTCACGTCAGCGAACATGGGGTGTGCCAATCCCAGTATTTTATGCAGAGGATAAAACACCAATCATTACAGATGAAACAATTAGTCATGTGTCTGATTTATTTAAGGAGCATGGATCTAATATTTGGTTCGAGTGGAAAGCAAATGATTTACTACCTAAAGGCTTTACCTCGGAGCACAGCCCAAACAATATGTTTACCAAAGAAACGGATATTATGGATGTATGGTTTGATTCTGGATCTTCACATGAAGCGGTATTACTTGGCAGAGAAGATCATTATCGTCCAGCAGATATTTATTTAGAAGGTAGCGACCAATACCGAGGGTGGTTTAATTCATCCTTATCCACATCAGTAGCTGTTACTGGAAAAGCTCCTTATAAAACTGTTATTAGCCATGGGTTTGCACTTGATGGTGACGGTAGAAAGATGAGTAAATCGCTGGGCAATGTAATTCAACCTGGGAAAGTACAGAAGCAGCTAGGGTCGGATATTCTTCGTTTATGGGTATCTTCAGTAGATTATCAAGCTGATGTTCGTATTTCAAATGATATCTTAAAACAGGTTTCTGAAGCGTATCGTAAAATCCGTAACACATTCCGTTTTATGCTTGCTAATCTTGCTGATTTTGATCCGAAAACAGATCGAGTTGCTGATACAGAATTGGAAGATGTCGACAAATATATGCTCTATCGTCTTCAACGATTAATAAACGATGTGCGTGGAAGCTATGAAAGCTATGAGTTTTCACCAATATTCCATCAAATTCATAATTTCTGTGCAGTTGATTTGAGCTCCTTCTATTTGGATTTTGCTAAAGATATTTTATATATTGAAGCAAAGGATAATCATAGAAGACGTAGTATTCAAACAGGCTATTATGAAATTCTAACGTCTCTAGTTAAACTATTAACACCGATTATTCCGCATACAGCTGAAGAAGTGTGGGAGTATATTCCAGGAGTAGAAAGTGATAGTGTTCAATTAACAGACATTCCTGAGTCGAGAGAAATAACAAAATTTGCTGTAGAAAAATGGGATCACTTCATGCGTGTTCGTGATGATGTGTTAAAGGCATTAGAAGAAGCTAGAAATGAGAAAATAATTGGTAAGTCACTTGAAGCAAAAATAAAGTTAGTACCGAAAGATGAGCAAACGAAAGATGTATTACAGTCTATTGAGCAGCTACATCAATATTTAATTGTTTCAGAGGCTGAGGTAAGTGATGATACGTCAGAAACTAAGCCTTATTCGTATGTTCATGTTGCAGTTGATAAACACGCTGGAGAAAAATGTGAACGATGCTGGATTTCTGCTACAACAGTAGGTGAAGATAGTGAACACCCTGCTTTATGTTCACGTTGTGCTGAGGTCGTAAAGAGACATTATTCCGCATAAATTTAATCTAGTCATTAAAAAGAATCTGGACAAAAGTAAATAAGAAACACAAAAACGAGCTATAATTCATTGATGAATTATAGCTCGTTTTTTATTAAAAGTTAAGAAAGTATAAAATCAGTGCAATGACTGCGTTAAGCGAAGTAGTTATTTTGAAATGTTTGATGTATATTGGCAATGCTCCGACTAATTGCTTCGCTTTCCGCGGGCA